>NZ_JABSUV010000022.1:0-107767 GCF_013284275.1 Brevibacillus sp. HB2.2 | reverse complement strand
GCTAAGCGTTTTCTCCTGTTTCCTCCCCACCACAACAGCCGGACAGAGTGTTTTTACTGGTTATAATCGATCAATATTTTTTTGCCGAAAACATTATTTGTTTTCCCTGACGAAATCCCCGTGAAAATTGACTGAACCCGCTCTTTTCAAGTAAGATCAAAGTTATGTGATACGATTCGGAGGTGGAAAGAATGAGTGCCATTACTCGCAAAGAAGTGGAACACGTAGCTAATTTGGCCCGTTTGCAGCTCACTGAGGAAGAAGCGGAGCGGTACACAAAAGACCTGAATGCGATTCTCGATTTTGCAGCCAAGCTGAATGAGCTCGATACATCCAATATTGAGCCAACCAGCCATGCTACAGATGTGAAAAACGTCATGCGCGAAGACGTAAACAGACCGTCCCTGCCGCGTGAGGACGTGCTGAAAAACGCACCGGATCACGAAGACGGACAGTTTAAAGTACCGGCTGTATTCGAATAACCTACTGGATAACGAGAAGGGAGGAACCCACTGTGTCGCTGTTTGACAAGCGATTGTCTGAGATACATAGCGCTCTGCGCGCAAAAGAGATTTCGGTAACGGATCTGGTGCAGGCTTCCATCGCTAGCATCAAGGAGCATGACGGAGAAATTAAATCCGTCCTGCATGTAGATGAAGAGGGAGCCTTGGCTCATGCCCGTCAATTGGACGAGCGTCTGGTTAAGGGAAATGAGGAGCTGGGTCTTCTCTACGGCTTGCCAGCCGGACTGAAAGACAACCTGGTTACAAAAGACATTCGCACGACTTGCGCGAGTAAATTTTTGGCGAACTACGATCCTGTCCATGACGGGACGGTTTCCAAAAAGGTGAAGGATGCCGACTCGGTTATCGTTGCGAAGCTGAACATGGACGAGTTTGCGATGGGCGGCTCCAACGAAAATTCCGGCTTTTTCCCAGCGAAAAACCCGTGGAACACCGACTACGTTCCGGGAGGCTCTTCCGGTGGCTCAGCGGCGGCAATGGCTGCACGTCATTTCTACTTCACACTTGGCTCTGATACAGGTGGCTCCATCCGTCAGCCTGCTGCTTTTTGTGGCGTTGTCGGCTTGAAGCCTACATATGGACGTGTATCCCGTTTCGGGCTGGTTGCGTTCGCGTCCTCGCTGGATCAAATCGGGCCTGTGACGAAAAACGTTGAGGATTCTGCCTATGTGCTGCAAGCGATTGCGGGACATGATGAATACGACTCTACCTCTGCCAATGTGGACGTACCGAATTACTTGTCCGCATTGACTGGAGATGTAAAAGGTCTGCGTATCGGGGTACCGAAAGAGTTGATCGGAGAAGGGATTGACCCTGAGGTTCGCGATGCTGTTTTGGCAGCATTGAAGCAGCTGGAGAGCATGGGTGCTACATGGAGCGAGGTTTCCATGCCGCACACAGAATATGCAGTGCCAGCTTACTACCTCTTGTCTTCTTCTGAAGCTTCGTCCAACCTGGCTCGTTTTGACGGCGTTCGATATGGTGTGCGTGCAGACAATGCGGCCAACCTGATCGAGCTGTACAAGGAATCCCGCAGCCAAGGTTTTGGTCAAGAAGTGAAGCGTCGCATCATGCTCGGAACCTACGCGCTCTCGTCTGGTTATTACGATGCTTACTACAAAAAGGCGCAGCAGGTGCGTACCCTGATCATCCAGGACTTCAACAGCATTTTTGCTGACTACGATGTCATCCTGCACCCAACGACGCCTTCTACGGCTTTCAAAGTAGGCGAAAACGTAGATGATCCGGTGAAAATGTATCTGGAGGATATTTGTACCGTTCCTGTAAACCTGGCTGGTTTGCCAGCAATCAGCGTGCCGTGCGGATTCTCCAAAAACGGTCTGCCAATCGGTTTGCAGATCGTAGGTCGTGCATTTGACGAATCCACCGTATTGCGCGTAGCCCATGCGTATGAGCAAACCGCAGGCTTCTACGGGCGCAAACCGGAATGGGTGAGGGGGTAAGAGCATGAGCAAGTACGAAACCGTCATCGGCTTGGAGGTTCACGCCGAGCTATCGACCAACAGTAAAATCTTTTGCGGCTGCCCGACTGAGTTTGGTGCACCGCCGAATACACATACATGCCCGATCTGCTTGGGACATCCAGGTGTACTGCCTGTAACGAACAAGCAAGCGGTAGAGTTCGCGATGAAAGCAGCTCTCGCCCTCAACTGCGAGATTTCCCGTGAGACCAAGTTCGACCGCAAGAACTACTTTTATCCGGATTCCCCAAAAGCGTACCAAATCTCGCAGTTTGACCAGCCGATCGGCTACAATGGCTGGATCGACATCGAAGTAAACGGTGAGACGAAGCGCATTGGGATCACTCGTCTGCATCTGGAAGAGGATGCGGGCAAGCTGACGCACAGCGATTTTGGTGGAGAGTCTCTCGTAGACTTCAACCGCGTCGGGGTACCGCTCGTCGAGATCGTTTCCGAGCCGGACATCCGCACACCGGAAGAAGCACGTGCGTATTTGGAAAAGCTGAAAGCGATCATCCAGTACACCGAAGTATCTGACGTTCGCATGGAACAAGGCTCCCTGCGCTGCGACGCCAACGTATCGATTCGTCCGTATGGTCAAGAAGAATTCGGAACCAAGGCCGAGCTGAAAAACATGAACTCCTTCCGCAATGTGCAAATGGGCTTGGAGTACGAGGTACTACGTCAAACGGAGGTAGTTTCTTCCGGTGGCAAGGTCGTTCAGGAAACGCGCCGTTGGGATGAAGCGAACAAGAAGACATTGACGATGCGTTCCAAAGAGGAAGCACACGACTATCGTTACTTCCCAGACCCGGATCTGGTTCGCATGCAGATTTCCGAGGAGTGGATTGAAGCGGTTCGTGCAACCATTCCTGAGCTGCCAGATGCTCGTCAGGCACGCTATGTGAACGAGTTTGGCTTGTCTAAGGATGATGCCGGAGTCATTACGATCTCCAAAGAGACGGCTGATTTCTTTGATGAGACGGTGAAAACAGGAGCAGAGCCGAAGTCAGTAGCAAACTGGCTGATGGTTGACCTGTTGGCACACCTCAACGCCAACAACCTGGTGTTTGCAGATGTAAAAATGACACCAAAAGGCTTGGGTGAGATGATCAAGCTGATCGAGGAAGGAACCATTTCCTCCAAAATCGCCAAAACCGTCTTCAAAGAGATGGTGGAAACCGGCAAAGAGCCGAAGCAGATCGTCGAAGAAAAAGGACTCGTCCAAATCAGCGATGAAGGCGCTCTGCGTCAAATCGTCGTCGATGCGGTCAATTCCAACCCACAAGCCGTGGCAGACTTCAAGTCCGGAAACGAAAAAGCAGCTGCTTTCTTCGTTGGACAGGTCATGAAGCAAACCAAAGGGAAGGCAAACCCGGGAATGGTAAACAAGTTGATTCAGGAAGTATTGAACAGCCTGTAGGGCAAAACATACGACAGCACTTTCTCTGTAAGGGGAGGGTGCTGTTTTTTTGTGTTTTGATCTATGCTAAATAGTGGGAAAAAAGTAAGATAGAATGCATAGCTATCATCATAATTGATTAGGAGAAATGTTCATGACACAAAAATGGAAAAGTGCGACGGCTGCTTTTGCAGTGACAACCATGCTGTTGGGAACAGGGGCCCAAGCATTTGCTGCAAGTCCGGAAATGATTTTGAAAAATGCTGAAAATCCATCCAAAGAACAAGTCAAGCTGCCTGCTCGTGCGGTAGAGATTGTCGCTGCACTGGAGAAGCTGGAGCCTGCTTTAAAAGCTCTGACGCTCCGAGAGGTCGTTATTTCTGATTACGATGAAAATCAAGTGGATTTGTATATAAGCCATCCTGACGATACCGAAATGAGTGCATATCTGCTTTTTGATCGCCAGAGCGGTGAATTACTTGGTTACGAGGCTTCCCCATTCATTTGGGAAGAGAATGAAAAGGTAACGGACGAAGCCATCGTGCAAAAAGCTGAGAAAGCTGTGCAAGAGTTGTTCGGAGAAAAGAAGCGAGAAATGACAGATGCGCCTCAATTGTCGAAAACGGTATACGATGAAGAAGAGTTGTTTATATACCCGAATGTGTACTTTCCGATTCTGCTAAATGGTCTGGAAATAGACGAAACGCGCTTTGGTATCGATGTGGACATGGATTCAGGCGGGCATTTGTTAGGCCTATCTTTTCAACCGCTCGATTTGACGGGGATACAGGTTGCTGATCCGAAAAAAGCTGTGGCAAAAGAAGAGATTCAGAAGCAAATATTTACGCCCGAACGCCTTCGTTATGGCTATTATGTATGGGAAGGAACAGATGGGAAACCCGGTATTGAATATACCATGAGGACGTCACCAGTATTTGATGCATTGACGGGAAAGCAGATCGAAATGGAATGGGGAGCAGGGGAAGGGGATGGAAAACTCCATACATCTGATATCAAGGACATTTCCTTGAAACCCCAAGGAAAGCCATTCATTGCAAAAGACGCAACCGATCAGCAGATTTTAGAGAATTTGTTTGAGGTTGATGCCAAGAAGCTGTATACAACCTATCGAAAAGATGAACAGCAGGGCGAAATCACTTATGATTGGTCGAACCCTATCGACTTTAATCGGGCCTCTATTATGGTGAACAAAGTGACTGGCGATATCGGTGGATACGTAAATTTGGCACATATCGAAAATCTCTCAGTGCCCCTAACAAAAGAGCAATCCTTGCAAAAGGCGATTACGTTCATTGAGCCTCATGCTAAAAAAGCCGAGTGGCAAGTCGAAATGTATGAGGAAAGCAAGAAAGAGGACAAGAAATCCGTCGAGCAGTATGGCTTTTTATTTTTCGAAAAACAAAATGGGATACCGCTCATGGAGTATTCCTACGGAGTAGTAATTGATCCAAATAAGGGACAAGTCGTTGAATTCGTGGCATCAGTTCCAGCAGAGGATCGTAAATATCCTGTGCTCAAACCATCTGTAACAGCCCAACAGGCAGCAGAGATTGTTTCCAAACAGGTACCGGTCAGGTTGACCTATATCTGGCCGAGATCAGGAGAGAAGAATGCACCCATTCTCGTTTACAAACTCGATACGAGCAAAGGCTGGCCAACTGTAGATGCCGTAAACGGATCGTTTAAATGGGGAGAGTACGAGGATTAAGAAAGAAGGAGGAGATTTTATGAAACGAAATGGAAAACGCACAGCAATCGCATTGACAATAGCAATGATGTTGCCAGGAATAAGTGGAATAGCTATGGCTGCAAGTCCTGAAATCCATCCTAGCTACACTGCATCTGCAACAAAAAGCGAGGAAAAGCTCCCGGAGCGGGCCACTCAAATCGTAGCTGCTTTAGAAAAGCTGGAGCCTGCATTGAAAACGTTGACGAAACGAACGATTGTGAAAAGTGAGATGGATGAAAATCTGTTAAATCTCAATCTGGAAAGTCCCGAATCCAATGACATGAGTGCCACTGTTGTCTTTGACAGAAAAACAGGTGAGTTGTTCATGTACAGCGCCAGTTTGCATATTTGGAAGCAAGGTGAAATTGCGACAGACGAGATTATTTTGCAACGGGCAGAAAAAGCAGTGCTTGAGTTATTAGGGGCAGACAAAAGAAAACAAGCAGGCTCGCCTACATTATCCAAAGCTGTTAACAAGGAAGACCCTGAAGATTTGACTGATAACTCAACAATATACCGCTCCGTTTATTATCCAGTTGAACTAAATGGGCTGGAAATATTGGGGAATAGGATGGGCATATATGTGTCGACGGATTATGCTGGTCATATCTTGGGTGTATCCAGTGAGCTACTTGATTTGAAAGAGACCAAGGTCCCAGATCCGAAAACGGCACTGACACCAGAAGCTGTCAAAAAGCAGTTTTTCACTCCTGATCGTCTTGAATTGGGCTATGTGCTGGAAGGGAAAGATGCCAAGCCGGGCATGCAATACTTATGGATGAATAACGCTTACATCGATGCCGTGACAGGAAAGCAGATTGACTTCACTCATGGAACTGAATTAGCCGGGAATGGAAAAAGAAATCCTGACAACCTGAAGAATATTACGCTATCGCCAAAAGGAGAGCCGCTTATTGTCAAAAGCAGGGCAGATGGAGAAAAAGTCACGGCGAGCCTGTATGGCGTAGATACGAAGAAGATGTTCACAGAATACTATACAGAAGAAGTTGATGGTGAGGTCATACATTCCTGGAGAGATGATGAGTTTGGGTATGAAGGCGTTTCTATTTCGGTGGATGTTTCTACGGGAGAGGTCACTAGTGCGGATATTTTTATGGAAACAAAAAGCTTGCCTGTCCCCTTATCGAAAGAAGAAGCCTTGAAAAAAGCAATTTCCTTCATCGAGCCATATGTCGATAAATCCTCTACTGAATGGCAGGTTGAGATATTTGATCCATATAAACAGCCGAAATTGGCCGATTGGATGGTCGAGTTGAATGAAGGAGAGGGTAAAGAGGAGGAGGATACAGGAACAGGAACGTATACTTTCATTTTTTATGAACTGCACGATGGTTTGCCTGTGTTCGACCGTTACTATTGGATGAAGATCGATATAGAGAATGGACAAGTATTTACTTTCATTGTAAATTTGCCGGAAAAAGAGGGCACTCTTCCCATCCTGAAGCCATCCGTAACGGAGCAACAAGCTGCTGAAATCGTAGCTAAAAATCTCCCTGTAAAGCTGTCCTACTTCTTGCCAACCTACGAAGGCAAACAAGCTCCTTTTCTCACCCTTGTCTATACGGTTGACAAGAGCAAGGGCTGGCCTTACGTAGATGCTGTAAAAGGCACACTTGAATGGGGCGAATACGAGGAATAATTCGAACGAAAAAGAACGCAGCTTTTCTGACTGCGTTCTTTTTTCTGTCCCTTTTATGTGGATGCCTGATTTGCAGTGAGTCCCGTCTGTATTTGTTCCAGTACCGATACGGCAGCACGCTCATCTCGCTCAATAGCCTGCAACAATGCAATAGCCTGCCTGCCCTTCTCCGCATCATTCGGCTCGCCCCCAGCCGGGAATGGGAAAAGCTTGCTTAACGTGTCAAAGCCATCAGCAATCGCCCCGTACAAGCCAGCTGCTTCTTTCATCAGCGGACGAACCTCATCAAATACAGAATCTGTCCACGTATCAACGATTTCGCTCCAGAAAAGAGAGGCGTAGCGACGTGCATCCCCGTTCACCACGGTCGTATACGAGTTGCCATTCCGCTCAACCGTTCCCTTTTCATAGGCTTCCTGCCAAGCAGCATAGGCCGCTAGACCATTGACGCAGCTCGGGTCCTGCGGTTCTTCTCCACGATAATGAACGAGTGCAGAGTGGAGAGCATTTGTAAGCATCGTGTGTTGGTCGACCGGAAGCGCACGGTCGATGGCAAGGACAAATAACTCCTCGACGATACCCCGCCCCAAGTTTTCATAGGGAATGGTACTGTCGTTTCGGCAGTTGTCTCCTGCGTAAAACACTCTTTTTTCATCATCATAGCCGTAGATCAAGCCGAACTCCGGCATGAACAGATCCCAAGCAAGCACAGGATGCCCTTTGTCGATGGAGCGGTGAACCAGCTCTAACGCTTCCGGCAAGAGGACAGACAGCTGGCGCTTTTCACGGGCCTCTTGGCTTAATAGCGAGGGAGCAACTTGATTGGCATTCATGCTTGGTTCGCAGGAAAGATGATACGAGGTGACGGCACGAGATTCAAAGCCCATGTTTTTCAAACCCTGCTGCAAGACTCGTTGAAAGTGAAACATTGTCGGGCCCGCAATATGGATATTTCCAGGAACGATCGTCAAGCGAAAGGCATGGCCGCTCAGGCCAAGTATCATCGGCAAAGACATTTTTCGTTCGGTCGATTCTACCATTCCGTATAGTGCCGCTGCGCAAGTAACCCAAGTAGGCATCGTGAATGCTTCTGGCTTATTCAATACTGCTTGTTTCATACTCCCCGCAACCTTTCTCGTCTTCATGTATTGATCAACAACGACACGAGTTTTTTCCTGAATCAGTTTTTTGCGAGAACGCGATAGCACTTGATACACATTTGCCTGGGACATCTGGAACATGTGGGCGATCTCATGAGGGGCCAAATGATCAAAAAAATGAGATTCCACAATGCGTCTCTCCCGAGGATTGAGGCAGTACAGCAGGCTCCTGATCGTCTCAAACAGTTCACGCCGCACCATGACCTCTTCGGGATTGGTGTTCTGCGCAGAGTTCGACCAAGATCGTCCCAGCCTGTGCAGGATACTATCGAGGTCCTCCCAGTCAGTCGGTTCCTGCTCATGCGTTTGTTTGCCCATACTCGAGAAGACTGTTTCCCTTTTTTGCGGCCCCTTCGAAAGCCGTGTGTACGCCTGATTGCGCACAATCCGATGCAGCCAAGGAAGGAAACGTCGGCTGTCCACCAGCGTTCCCAGGTGCAAAAAAGCACGAATGAGAGCATCCTGAACGATGTCTTCGGCAAGAAAGGCTTCTTGTGTATACGACCGTGCATAGCCGTATACTTTGGAGCGATGACGCCTGACCAGCTCGCTAAACGCCTCCTGATCTCCTGCTTTCGCCTGCTCTACCAGAGCCTCGTCTTCTATCTGGGTGTGTTCCTCATGAGTCTTAGGCTTGATTATCAAGTGATCCATCGCAAAAACTCCTCGTGATTTGTTGATTTACTGTGTAGACTTCTGGTTCACGGATTTTCTGACACGGGATGTAAAAAAAATTCGGAGTTTTTTTAATCGTTCTGTCTAGTGTATCAGACAAATAAAGGCAGTAGTTTTCCAATGGCAGATGACAAAGCAATTTGTAACAATTTCCACTCTCCCCTATAATGAACGTACAGGAAGAAAAAGGAGGATGGGAGTACATGAAGCTCATTTCTGTTGCAGGAGAAAGTGTGGCACCTGGAAAGGGTGGTTCACCGTCTGATACATTTGATCGTTCCATTTCTACGTGGCAAGAAAATGGCCAAGAAAAAACAATAACCGTCACCTATGTGCGTTATTTTGGCAAAGTGCTCGCTGAACGGGGCATTTACGATCAAGAGGCAGAAGGTGTTCCTGTCAGCCATTTGGTAGCGACGCTGTTTTTAGAAAAGCACCCTGAGGCAAAAGAAACCCGTCATTATATTAACGATACGGAAACTTTCGTCGCGCTGTTTGAAGGCTTTTCCCTGACCAAGTGGAAAGAGCGTTATCCTTTGTAGGATACGAGAGTTACAACTTTCAAAGTCAAAAGATTCTGATTCGCCTAAGACACATACGGGTAACTTTTGTAAGGGCATGCTAAGGGCAACCAATTATTGGAGGGAATTAGCATGTTTTCTATTTGGTTGCCACTGGTTATGACGTCTTCTGCACTTGTGTTTGGTGCAATACCTTCGCATGTCCCTGCGACTATGGTTTCCTCGGCGGCGTGGATGGTTGCTGTGCAGGAGTTTGACGCGTTTTTGCAGGACTGGAAAAAAGGGCAGACGCTTGCGAACCTACGTCACCCGCTTTTTGACCTCACGGGAGTGTCAGCGGTGTCAGGAATGATGGAGATCATCCGTTTTTCGGGAGAGGCACACGGACAAGCGGGAGAAATCACTCTTTCGTTTTACACACTGGAAGGCGACAAGGTCTTTTCGCCCCCAGGCTCCGTGTCTGTCGCGCGAGTCGATGAGAAGCGGCGGGAATTTCAGGTCACTGGCGCCATACCCCGGGTTTTGCGCGGGCGGACGGGTGTCGTACAGGTGACGTTTATGGGAGAAAAGCGGGCGTCGTACTTACTGAAGGTACGATTCTAGTGAAAATACGGGAGAGGAGGGGCTGCTGTTGATTGAGGTCAAGGATGTTAGCAAGCGATTTAAGGAAATCGCAGCGGTCCAGCATGTATCGTTTCGGGTCGAGGCAGGCGAGGTTTACGGACTTCTCGGCGAAAACGGTGCGGGTAAGACAACGACGATGCGCATGATGGCGACGGTTTTGAGCCCGACCGAGGGAGATATCGAGATTAGCGGGTTTTCCGTTCGGCAGCAACCGCTTGAAGTGCGCCGCAGAATCGGCATTTTGTTCGGGGGAGATGTGGGTCTATACAGCCGTTTGACAGCGCGGGAAAATATCGCGTATTTCGGTCGTCTATACGGTTTGGAGCAAGCGAGGCTTGAGGAGCGGATTGGCAGTCTGAGCCGGATGCTTGAGATGGACGCTTTTTTAGACAGGCGAGTGGGTGCCTTTTCCCGGGGAATGAAGCAAAAGGTAGCGATTGCCCGGACGCTCGTACACGATCCCGATGTCATTTTGTTGGATGAACCGACGACAGGACTGGATGTAACGGCTGCCACAATCTTTCGAAGAATGGTCGGAAAGCTGCAAGAAGAGGGGAAGACGATTCTGTTTTCCAGTCACAACATGGGCGAGATTAACAAGCTGTGCAAAAGAGTTGCGCTCATGCACAAGGGTAAGCTGCGGTTCGCCGGAGGCTTGGATACTTTACGCGAGCAGTTTGGGACAGAGGATCTGGACGACATTTTCATGGCTGTCGTGGAAGGGAGCGAGGGCTGATGGGCTTGCATGTCGTTTGGACCGTATTGAAAAAAGAGCTGATGGACTTGTTTCGCGATCGCAAGGCGTGGATGGGGACGCTCCTGGTGCCACTGCTCGTCATTCCGTTCGTCTTCTTTTTACTGGGGACGTCGTATAGCAATGTGGAAAAAGAAGCGAGGGAGTACATCCCGTTAGCCGTTCAAGGATCATCTTCATTGATTGCTGTTTTGCAAAAAAATCCCGCTGTGCAAATCTTGGAACCGTCCAATCCGGAACAAGCACTGCAAGCAGGTCAGCTACGCGCTATTTTGACAATTCCGGCTGGCTTCGATGAAGAGATCGCGGCGGGTAAAACAGCGCAGTTATCAGTTGCCTATGACTCGACCAATCAAAAATCTGTCTATGCCCGTACGTTGATCGAGCAGACAGTAGAGGCTTACAGCAAGGAAGTCGTAGCGAAAAGGTTGAACCAAGCTGGCTTGTCTGAGCAGACGATTCAGCCGATTGTCTCCACCTTTCAAAATACAGCCTCTGAGGAAAGGAAGTCTGGAGGGATGCTGGCTGGCATTATTCCGTTGATGTTGGTAGTCTCACTCGCATCCGCAGGAATGGCCGCAGCGAATGATCTCGTAGCTGGTGAGAAAGAGCGGGGAACGCTCGAATCGCTGTTGACGGCACCGATTGCAGCCCAGCACATCCTCACGGCAAAGCTGTTGGCTGTCATGACCATGAGTACCATGGGGGCAGTAGCATCGCTCATTTCTGTCACCTTGGCCATGCGTCTGGGACCAATGGCGACGGAAGGAGATCATTTTACACTCGCGTTCTTCTCGCCTGTCACTTTGTTGGTGCTTATCGTGACCATCTTGTTGTTGGCGGCGCTTTTTGCAGGGTTGGAGCTTGTTTTGAGTACGATTGCCAAGTCTTTTAAAGAGGGACAGACGTACATGAGTGCTGTCCTGTTTTTGGCGATGGTCCCCTCGTACATGCTGATGCCAGTCAGTCCGGTCGACATCCCTGCACATTATTACGTGATGCCTGTGTTCAACGGCGTCGCACTGTCCAAGGAAGTGTTTTATGGCAAGGTCGATCCGATGCATGCGCTTCTGGGGATTGGCTCCCTGCTTGTCTATGTCGTTTTCACTATTTTTCTCGCGTCGCGCATATTCCGCAGAGAAGGAGCGGGGTTAAAGCACTAACACGGAAATGAACCTGCCCTGTTGCTTCTTTTGTCGCTGTCATTTCGAGAAAGCTGGTGAAATGTTGTGAATCCGCTGTATGTCGGTGTGTTATATATTTTCGGATCGGCGGCTGGCTTTGGCGTCATGTCTATTTTTGCTGTGTACGCCTACGAAGCGGGTGTGTCGGTTTCGACGCTCTTGTTTTTGCGATTTTTATTGGCGACTGCCCTGTTTTTTGGTTTGTTGTTCTGGTGCAAGGAGTCGTTTCGCTTGGATAAAAGACAGGTGCTCGCGATGTTTTGTCTCGGCGGGATTTTGTACACGCTGCAATCCCTTAGCTTTTTCTCGGCGGTGCAGTACATCCCGACCTCAATGGCGGCCTTGCTGCTGTATACATTTCCGGTGTTTGTTGCCATATTGAGCTACTTCGTCGAGAAAGAGCGGCTGACGAAAAAGACTGTCATCGCCATGCTGATTACACTTGTCGGACTTGGACTGGTGCTCGGCTTGTCATTTGGCGGGATTCAGCCAGTTGGCGTATTGTTGGCTCTTGCTGCGGCGCTGTTTTATTCCGTTTATATTGTGGTGGGGAATCGGGTGGTAAAAGGTGTTTCGTCCTATGTAACATCTGCGTACATCGCCCTGTTTGCTACCATTTCTACGTTTTTCATTGCGCTAAAAGACGGAGGGGTCGACCTGACTTTTGCGGTGCAAGGGTGGTGGGCGCTTTTGGGGATCGTCGTTTTTTCCACGGTAGTCGCCATCAGTTTTTTCTTCCGCGGCTTGCAACTGATCGGGTCAACCAAAGCGTCCGTGCTAAGCACGCTGGAGCCTGTTGTCACGTTTGGGTTTTCGGCGTTGTTGTTTGGCGAAGCTTTTAGTTTGCTTCAGTTGTTGGGGGGATGTGCAGTGCTAGTCGGTGCTGCGCTGATTGTTTCGGGGAAAGGCGGGGAGCCAGAGCTGGCACCTAGGCAGGCTTCTTCATAAAGCTATACCAAAAAGACGCTCTTGCTGTGAGGCTTCACGTGCAGGAGCGTCCATTCTATTTATGTGGCCTGATCAGGATTCGTGCAGCTGTGAGCGGATTAACCAGCCCGCACCGTACACACCTGCATCATTACCGAGTGCTGCCGGAACGATCTCTGTGGACTCGACGACGTAGGTGAATGGAACGAAGCGTTTGAATGATTCGCGGATTCGGGAAAAGAGGAAATCACCTGCTGCGGCCACGCCTCCACCGACCATAAACTTCGCAGGATTGAGCACATTCGCCAAGTGAGAGAGAGCGAGACCGAGATAGAGCGCCACTTGATCGATAATCGCGAGAGCTGCTGTGTCTCCTGCTACGGCTGCCTCGAGGACATCCTTCGCTGCAATGTTTCCTTTGGCGGCTAGTACAGCGGCAAGCGCCGGGCTTGATCCATTGGTAGCGGCAAATCGCCCTTCACGAATGATGGCAGTCGCCGACGTATATGTTTCGAGACAACCTGTTTTGCCGCAATTGCAAGGGGCACCGCTATCCGGGGTCATGGTGATGTGACCGATTTCGCCGCCCACACCGTTAATGCCATGGATGACCTTTCCATTCAAAATGACGCCTCCACCTACACCTGTACCGAGTGTAATGAGAACGAGGTCTTGTGCACCTTGGCCTGCACCTTGCCACATTTCCCCGAGGGCAGCGACATTGGCATCGTTGTCGACCGCTACCGGCAGACCTGTAAGGGCTTCCAATTTTTCCTTTAATAAAACGGGTTGGCGCCAGTGAAGATTCACCGCTTGGAAGACGATTCCCTTCCTGCCATCGACGGGTCCGGGTACGCCTACACCGATTCCGCATACTTGTGAAAGAGAATAGTCATGCTGCGCAAGAAGATCATGAGACATGTCTACGATTTTTTGCAAAATGCCATCCTCGCCGTCCGCAACTGGCGTCGGTTCTTGCATTTTTGTAACCAGCTCGCCGTCTGGCGTAATCAAAGCCATCTTGATTGCAGTGCCACCCACATCTACTCCCACGATGATCTTCTTCACAAGCGTCTCCCCTATCTCCCTGATTTCCATCTTTTTCTATCTTATCACGCTATATGGAGCATAGCGATTCCCAAAAATGGCTATACAGGATATGATGGAAGAGAGTACCCCCGTGAGCGAGGGAAGGAAGAAGGGATCTGCCTTGAAACGAGCCAGATTAATCTACAATCCAAGCTCCGGCCGGGAGATCGTGCGTCGGCGATTGCCGGAAATCCTCGATTTAATGGAGTCGGCCGGATATGAAACTTCATGCCATGCGACCAGAGGGGAAGATGATGCGACAGAAGAAGCTGCTCGTGCAGTAGCTCGCGGTTTTGACGTCATCTTGGCCGCTGGTGGAGATGGAACCATATATGAAGTAGTCAATGGGATGGCAGAGCACAAAGCACGTCCATCTCTAGGGATAATCCCCTGCGGAACGAGCAATGATTTTGCCCGAGCGGTCGGTATACCGAAATCGATCACACGTGCAACGGAGATTATCACCAAGGGCAAGAAGAAACGTATTGACCTGGGACGCATCAATAACCGCTATTTTATGAATATCGCAGGTGGCGGCTCGCTGACGAATTTGACCTACGAGGTCCCAAGCAAGCTGAAAACGCTAATCGGACAAATGGCGTATTACGTCAAGGGATTGGAGAAACTGCCGTCGCTTCACCCGATCCGTGTTCGTCTGGAGAGCCGCAAAGAGGTGCTGTTGGATGAAGAAATCATGGTGTTTCTCATCGCCAATAGCCGATCTGTAGGCGGCTTCGACAGGCTCGCCCCAGATGCGGACTTGTCAGACGGCAAGCTGGATGTCATCGTCGTGAAAAAGATGAATATTGCGGAGTTTATCCGCCTGGCGACACAGGCAGTTCGCGGCGAGCACTTAAAGGACCCGAACATCCTGTATTTCCAGGCAGATTATATCAAAGCCACTTCGCCGGGCGGAGAGAAGGTTCAGCTCAATCTGGACGGTGAGCTGGGCGGACAGCTGCCTTGCGTGGTGGAAGCATTGCCGGGGCATATCGAGTTGTTCGTCCCGTAAGAAGATAGTAAAATGAATAGCAATAGCCGTGGGGATGCCGCTTTTCGCTGTGCATCCCTGCATGTTTCCTAGAGCGAAAACGAAAACCTATAGAGCAAGATAAAAGGAGCAATAGATAGTGGCGAAGACAACAAAGAAGCGGCGCGGTCCGCACCCGACAGCCAAAGTGGAGCTGGACGTCCCTGTACGTGTCGGACAAACCGTGGAAGTGGAGATAACCGGACTGAACCACGAAGGAGCAGGAGTCGGCCGGATTGAAGGATATACGCTGTTCGTGGATGGTGCACTTGCAGGAGAGCGGGTTCATGCGCGTGTCGATCATGTAAAGAAAAACTTCGGCTTTGCCAAGCTGACAGAAGTAGTAGAAGCAAGTACCCATCGCTTCCAGCCGCCCTGTCCGCTGTACGACCGTTGCGGAGGCTGTTCGTTGCAGCATCTCGCATACGAGGAGCAGCTGCGACACAAGCAGCAAATCGTGCGGGACAACCTGCGGCGCATTGGCGGCTTCCAAGTCGATGGGGAAGGCGCGATTACCGTTCATCCGACACTCGGCATGAGCGATCCATGGCGCTATCGCAACAAAGCACAGGTACCAATCGGCGAGGAAAACGGGGCGTTGGTCGGCGGCTTTTACGCGGAGAAATCCCACTCGATCATCGACATGAACGAATGCCTCATCCAGCATCAGGTGAATGATGAAGCGGTGGCAGTCGTGAAGCAGGCGGCAACCAAGCTGAATATCACGGCATATGACGAGGTGCGTCATTCAGG
Organism: Brevibacillus sp. HB2.2; assembly: GCF_013284275.1. Classification (NCBI taxonomy): domain Bacteria; kingdom Bacillati; phylum Bacillota; class Bacilli; order Caryophanales; family Paenibacillaceae; genus Brevibacillus; species Brevibacillus sp. HB2.2. Next base: position 92,233 of record NZ_JABSUV010000022.1, on the reverse strand, counting down.
CTTGTTGCGTCATGTGGTTGTAAAGGTTGGCGTCAAGACGGGAGAAGTCATGGTCGTGCTCGTAACGACGGAGGAGCAGATTCCGCAGCGCGATCAACTCGTAGAAGCGATTCGTGCACAGGTAGCTGGCGTGACGAGTATCGTGCAGAACATCAACCCGGACAAGACCAATGTTATTTTTGGCAAAAAGACCGTGACGCTCTGGGGTAGCGATGTGATTTACGATTATATCGGTCCGATTAAATTTGCCATTTCGGCGCGTTCGTTTTATCAGGTTAATCCTGCGCAGACAGAGGTGCTGTACAACAAGACGTTGGAGTACGCGGGTGCGACGGGTACGGAGACCGTGATTGATGCGTATTGCGGTATCGGGACGATTTCGCTGTTTTTGGCGCAGAAGTCCAAGCATGTGTATGGGGTAGAGATTGTGCCGGAAGCGATTGAGGATGCGAATCGAAATGCGCAGCTGAATGGCGTGGAGAATGCGACGTTTGAAGCAGGGCCTGCGGAGGTTGTCATTCCTGCTTGGAAAGAGAAGGGCATACGGGCGGATGTGATTGTCGTTGACCCGCCGCGCAAAGGCTGTGATGAGGCGCTGTTGACGACGATTTTGGAGATGCAGCCGGAGCGGGTGGTTTATGTTTCTTGTAATCCTTCTACGTTGGCGAGGGATTTGAAGGTGCTGGCGGAGAGGTATGAGGTGAAGGAAGTGCAGCCGGTGGATATGTTTCCGCATACGGGGCACGTAGAATCAGTTGCATTGTTAGTTAAGAATGATGTAGAGAAGCAATAAACCTTTGATATTCACAATAAACACCTGACAAAATCAGAAAAAATCTTTGCCAGAACACCAGAGCAAAAAATCGGGGGAAAAGCAGAATCCAATCGGATCAAGCCTTTCTCCTCTTTTTGTATCAATATTTTATTCTCACAACAATAATGTTTTGGTTGAAAAAATGGAGTCAAAAATGGAGAAAAAGCGGGAAGTGAACCAGGACTTTATTTTAACGGGCAACGGAAGAATGCGGGTTGAGACGGGGTAAAAAAGCAGAACTATTTTTTGTCTGCACAAATGAAACAAGGAAATAGAAGCTTTGTTATATAAGGATTTATTCATTGTTACCAGCAATCCTGATTTATATGTAACAGTTCAATTTATTGCCTGTTGATGTAATTTGATGTGAAAACATAGCATAAGAGACAGAAAAGCATTCGACCACAGGATAAACAAACAAAAAGAAGGTGCTGGGGGTAAGTTCGTCCCTAGTGCTTTTTCATGCTCTGTTTTTTGTGTTAAAAGGAGAGAATATTCTCAAACTTGTCTGCTGCTGTTTGGTCAGCAGATCGCAAAGCATGGCCGTCGCGGTACAAATTTAAAGACATGGTACGTCGCATTGCATTGAGGGCGCGGGGAATTAAGTTTGAGGAACTGCCACGAACAAATAAGGAACGAAAAATAAACTTCAGCGTGAACAAACTTAAGTAGTCACGAACATGCCAATTAGCTGACGACTAAACACCCACAATTGTCACCGGAAAAAACCATTTACGGAGCTGGTTTTCAGTGTTTAGTGACAAAGGTGACAGTACTCTTCTTCTTTACTCTAAGAAGTAGATAGTGAGAGGGGGGAGGGGATGAGGGTAGTACCCCTAAATAAGGGGGAGTATTGTCACTGTCACCACAGACTAGATGAATGTAGTAACGGCACGGGTTTTAGTGGTGACAGGAGAATTTTTCAGATTGTCATATTGGTTGACAAACCTGTGGACTTAATTGAAAGGTGGGAAGGTGAGTGGGGGTAGGCGGATTGCTTTTAGGAAGGGTGTCCTTTTTTGAAGACTGGATATATCTTGATCTTGAAAAATATAAAACGGATACTGGTCCATGTGCCTAAAACGGGATAACATTAGGTTTTCTGCAGGAAATAATATAATGGACAGGTAAATAAAATGAGGGGTTAAAAACATATTCTAGTGGAGGTGCAGAGTTTGATTATTCTTGATCCAATTAATGTATGGTCGAAAGTTTATTTCATTCAAGAAAAAGATAAAAGAATAATAAAAATTGGGCATGCTGACGATGTTTATAGTCGCATTAAAGAATTACAAACTGGCAATTCTGATGAGTTAGAACTCCTACATTGGACTACTGGGGGGCGAGCGCTCGAATCATATCTTCACGAAAAATTCGAGGGATTAAAGAAACGCGGGGAATGGTTTTATCCTGACAATAAGCTGCTAGATTTGATTGAGGAGTATAAATATGAGGATAACAGGTTTGGAAGAGTAGCATCTATTGTTCAGTTTGTTGAATCGAAAGGCATGCTGTTAGATGAAAATGAGCGGGAAATTCTCGTTCTATTAACTAGAGGCGGATATTTACAGGTCGAAGACGAAGAAGATAAAGCAAGGTATTGGAGCATTCTACAATCATACCGTCAATATCTTGAAACATTTCCTTTGAAAATGTGTCGAAACCGAAGGATGGAATGCAGAATAAGTAGTTTAAATCGACCAGTTGAAAAATTTCATGCATCAGAGTAATGAATCTTCTTCTGTGGTGCGTTTACTGTTTACGAGACGAACACGGTAAATAGAAGGTGGGGTGATGCATGGACGGTAGAGACGTTCGAGGAAGTTTCGTTCCAGGGGGCAGATCGCCAAGGGGAACAAGGGTAATCACAATCCGAAGTGGGGAAACAAAAACGCGCGGAAACATGGTTTCTATGCTGGTATTGATCTGCTGGAGGTCTGCACCGATGGATGGCTCCACATTAGGTTCATCAACAGCAAGCCCGTATGTATCCGAATCCATCCAGAGGCATTTATAAGAGATGACAAAGGTATACAATACATTTGAGGATTGATGTGATTAATGTCTTGGAGCTTAAAGTATCGTCTACAGGCGTTCACAAAGATGAGGACGATAAAGCATGTTCACGGACCTATTGAATGTTTACGTATCTATTGGAACGGTTTACGCTGGAAAGAGATTATGCACCAGATGAGAGGGACTTCCGATTTTTAGGAAAATGTGTAGATGAAGAAAATAAGAAGGGGTGTTTAGATGACGAAACAAAAAGAACTAATTTTTAAAAGATCCCAAAAAGGCAATCACAACAAATTGCAAGAGGCATTAAAAATCTTAGAATATAGCTTGATAATGGTAGAATTTTTTGATATTAAGGAATTTAATAATGTTTTAGCTATTCAACTGAGGATCATTTTATGTGATTGGAATGATGGAAGAGATAATTCATTATTAAAGAAGGTACAATCTGATCCAACTTTATATCCGATAAGTAACACATTTATCAAATTAGATAATAAAGGCAGTTCATTTATACCTGGTGATTTATTGTTTGATGTCACTAAACCTAGGGTTGGATTAGATCAATGGCTTAATCAGGTAATCTATAAAATCCAGCTAGGTGAAAACTACCATAAGATAACAATAAAGAATTTCATAAAACTTACTGCAAATAAAAGCGGTGGTGCTCATGTGGATTCCGAACTACCTGAAAAAGCATTTATAGTTGATGTCCATCACGAAAGAGTTCTGAACTATATTGCCAGAGGAGTCTTAATGTCGTTAGGAAGAGATATTGAGAAGGCAAGTTCGGAAAATCTAAAACACATATATGGTAAGATTACTAAGGCATTAGAGTCATAAAAGTGATCGTCACATTAAAAGCACACAAGGGATCCTATTTCAATTTAGAGACCCCTAATCTTATCGTACAAGAACTTGGAATTACGGGTAAGAATTGCACCGATAGCTAGGGAGATCGCCAAATGGTAGAATTAAAGAGTTATCCATAAAACTAACAGAGATATACTGTCTTTTGTGGGATTTTTTTACTGGAATAATCAACGCTTTTTGTGATAAAATAAACGACACACGCCCAGTATCTACCTGTAGAAAGTAGATAAAATGGTCGTGTTTTGCATGTTAGCTACTTGATTCTTGGGAGGGGTGGACTTAGGTGAAAACTAGAGATATCGATATTCGCACATCTCTCCACTTCGTTTTAAAAAAAGAGCATAAAGAAGAACCGGATACGTTAATTCTTGATGAGCTTGGTCTCTGCCAAGGTGATGCAAGAATTGATGTTGCAGTTGTAAATGGTGCTATTAATGGGTATGAAATAAAAAGTGAAAGTGACACATTGGAGAGACTGCCAAGACAATGTGAGGTATATAATAAGGTTTTTGATACTGTTACAATCTTAACCGCTTCTCGTTTTATAGAGGGTATAATTGACATTATTCCTGAATGGTGGGGAGTAACTCGTGTGGAGATGGAAGAGGATGGGGTAGTGTATTTTTACCCATTTCGAGAACCTCAAAGGAATACTCAAATTGATCCTTTTGCTGTAGCTCAGTTATTGTGGAGAGACGAGGCTTTAGGCATCTTAAAAGAACGGGGTTTGCAAAAAGGATTGATGAGCAAACCCCGAAATATATTATGGGATGCATTGGCAAAACAATTGCCGCTTAAAGAGTTACAAGACGAAGTACGAAGATGTCTTAAGGCAAGGCCACGGTGGAGAGCTCATTAACTACTAATGTTAAGTGATGATTCGTACCTGCTCTCCGCCATGTCGCTGGATTACCTGGAGTGGTTGATTGATTTGCAACTTCTTGAATGTAATGATCACCAGCAGAGAATCCGGCACCTTTATACTCTTGATGAGCGACCGCTTGTGCTGCAAGTTGATAGTATTGATGATGACCGTATTTTCTTAAGTCACGACCTTTGAAGATGATGAATTTATCATCTCCAGTATAGCGAATATTTGCACTCATTCTAATTAAACGGGGATCAGCTTCAAACGGCTCGGGATTCGCAATAGCATAATCACCAAATGTAAGAGTTCTATTAACTCTATTTGTTTGAATGAGTCTTTTCCAAATAATCCATTCTGATCTCTCGATTTGATCAATGGTGTTACTCCCTACATCCGAAAGGTCTTTCGGAAATGCTGTTCCGCAAAGAATAAGATTTCTCCAACTATTCAGATAAGGTAATCCATTTATAAGACCTGAAATAAACAGTGCAGTTCTTGTTCTGTCATTGGGGTTGACGTATTTATAATCAATAACTAAGTCTATTTCGGTAGTGTCTACACCCAATGTAGTCAACAATGAATCAATATTTACTTGTAGGTCGTCAAAATCTTCTTCTGTTAATCGAATGCATATACCTAATTGATCCCGTTGATGAGCTGAGATAACTTCTATTTGATAAGCAGAATCTCGATTAGTTCCTGTAACTGGAATGGCATTAATTCCATCAGTTCGTAATTGGTTAAATATATAACCTAATGGATGCTGACCAGATGCCATGCGCTCATTTGATTCTATAAAGTTTAAATCAAGATATAATGGGCGATCTAATCCCCAAGAACGTGAAAGGGTTTCACTTACGTTTGCAAGATGTTCGTCGATTGTTTTCTTCGGAGCTTCGTTTTCAAAATCCCAATCAATTGGTGGAATTTCTAATAGAGGTGTTAGGCCTTGTTTTACGGTAAGGGGAAGTAACTCTATTGCTTTCTGCTCACCTTGCTTCCATTTTAGAATAGGTACATAGTGCCTTTTTTCAAACATCCAAACTCCTCCTCCATAGTATAATGGTCTCGACAAAATTCATTGTATTTCTATTTGGAAAAATAAACAAGTGTACCCAAATGTAAGTTATTTTGTAGAAGAATGTAGCTAGAATGATGAAATGGTTTAAAAAATTTTTGCAGTATGGTGGGGTATAATATTTGGGGAAATTTTTTTTCTGACTGATGTGAATTTGATGTGAAATGCTAACATCACACAGTAGATTGAGGTTTAGAAGAACATGAGGGTAATAGAAGAATCTTTGACTTTAAAGGATTAGATTAGATTGTAACAGTAGGTGGGTAAACGAGGTGTGACCCCGCATACAGGGCATGTGGAGTGCGTAATATTGATGAAATTAAGGGGCTAGCCGATTTAAGGCTAAGCCCCTTTCTTAGTGGGTTTTGGAAGTTGTAACTGATTTCAGTAGAACCATTAATTATTCGTCCGTCCTGAAGACACACTATAAAAGGCGTCCTTTTTTCTTACTCTTCCTCCTCAATAGGTCGATCCCAAAACTCAATTCCGTCATGCTCAATAAGTTGTTCCAGCAACTCTGTGAATGTCAGGTCTATGTCGATAGTATCGTCTGGTAGTATCGATCCAACCCATGTGAGGTAACCTTTACCACTATGTATTCTGTCTTGATCCACACATATACAGCTATTTGAGATATCGCTCCAAACTATAGGATAGTAAGGATGGTCGATGCTGTAGCCTTTCCAGTACCCAATGACGAGTTCGGTACTTAGCACATCATAACCCCCAGAGTTATGCTTGGCGCTCTTGAATAGTGTTGCACTTTCGTAGTGGCTTAAAAAACTGACGTAATCCCCTGGTAACTCAAACGATTTTAGTTTCTCCTTTGTGTCTGTGATAGACTCGTTCGAGAAGTAGAATGTAAATTGATATTTTTCGTTTTTGATATGAACGTTCCCGTCTACACTTGTCTTACTTCCCCTGATCTTACTAATGAGGGCTTCAAAAGGATTACTCACACGATCACATCCTTCAATGAGAATAGGGACTATCAATTGAATGACAGCCCAATTTTACGTTAATTTCTGCGATAACTTCTCCACCAGTCAGTGACATCATCATGATACAGGATGTTAGAGTTGCTGTTGGATATCTGAGAAGAGGAATCAACTTACTCATATCATTCGATCCATAGCATTCTAGCGGGATCATATGATGGATTGAAACTTCATCCCAAGCCAAAGTGTTGAGCGAGACCATAGTTCTTTTCGTAGTTATCTATAACATTATTTCTAGAGTTATTATCACTCACCCAGTTGTTCGCAAGCTTGCGAGGATATATACTCTGCTTTTCCTCTAAACTACAATTAGTTTTAAAAAGGTTGGGAGATTTTTGTGATGTCAAAAGAGCAGATCAAGTAGTGGATCAAAGAGAAGTATATGAAGTCGGTAGACGCCGTGAAATCAGCGTTAAAGGAATTGTTTGCAGAAACGATCCAAGAAATGCTCGAAGGAGAGATTGAGTCCACTCTTGGGTATGCCAAGCATGTCGCCAAAATTAAGCGGAGATGGATTGGCGGACTGAAAAAGTGGGGCGGAGAACCTCTCTTTTCTGTACTAATATGCTACCTACTACAAATGAAACATTATCCGTTGAAAGTAGAGAGTGGGTCATGGCTGCTACCAAGTAACTGAATAGGTGCATCTATTCGGAATGTCTTGTATGTATCTGGTTTATCACCAGACATGTTCCCCTAACCAAAAATAAGATTCACCAACGATTTAATAATCCAAATGCTTATAACAATAGCAAAGTATTCAAGAATAATAAATTTCCAAGTGGCATTATGCTTACTTAATCCATACCTAAACAAACTGAAAAAGAATATGCCTCCAGCAATTTCAAGCAGCTCTATGAAACTAAAGACAGCTTCGCTCATATTCCTTTACCACCCCATTACCTAAATTATACCAAAAATGAAAAAACACCCATAAGACATCTCTTCTTAGTCTTCAGCTCTACTAATTCACTACCCTATGGTCTACTTTAACTGTTCCATCCTGCTCAACCTGAAAACTAGCACGATACTCCCAGCTTAGCTGAATCTTCTAGAATGTCAGGGCTATTCCACGTAGTATCTACTATGGTTACTGCTTTTTTGGCGTATGCGTCAACGGGATACTTTGCGGCGGATTAAGATTGGGATTATTTGGAAAAATGGGCGGAGGGGACAAAAAGTATAACTGTGCATAGGAGAGAGAGTATAAACTAATGCTATTAACAAATTTTAAATATTTCAACACAAGAGTCAAAAGCGGCGCTGGGATTACCCCCAACTTACAGAAAAAAGCTGAGAGCTTAGTCCCGGCTTTTTGGCAGTCATGCATTAGGCGTCCGATTCATCCTGAAGACGCACTATAAAAGGCGTCATTTTCTCTTACTATTCCTCCTCCTGGAACGGAATCCAGAATTCCTTGCCCTCGTGTTCGATGAGTTGATCTAAACACTCAGTAAACGTCAGGTCTATGTCTATCGAGTTGTCGGGGTCAATCGTTTGAATCCATGTGAGGTATCCGTGCCCGCTGTGGAGTCTGTCCTGATCAACGCATACACAGCCTACTGAGTGGCTGCTCCAAACGATAGGATAGTACGGATGATCGATACTATATCCTTTCCAGTATTCAATGACGAGTTTGGTACTTAATACATCGTAGCCGCCAGCGTTGTACTTTGCATCTTTAAATAGGGCTGCACTGCTGTAGCAGCTTAAAAAGCTGATGTAATCCTCTGGCAGCTCAAACGATTTCAGTTTCGCCTTTATGTCCGTGATAGATTCGTTCGATGGGTAAAGCACAAATTTATGTTCTTCGTTTGTAATGTGCACGTTTCCATCTATAGATGTCCTACTCCCCTTGATCTTACTAATGAAGACTTCAAAAGGATTACTCACGCGATCACATCCTCCAGTGAAAATTAAGGACTGCCAGTTGAATGACAGTCCTTTTTTACGGTTATCTTCGGTAATTCAACCACCAATCCTCCGGAGGAAGCAACAAAATCGACTGAGACAATCTGAGAGCCTTTGAGGGGCTGTATAAAGGACTAATAGAAGCAGAGCCACCCACCAAAATGGGCGGCTCTTTTATTGTCCTCTACAGGGCATGTATAGTCTTCTAATTAGACCCCACCCAGTGCCGAATGATTTACATTTTAATGTTGCGGCAGAGTTTACCCTCGTTTGCTCCGTACCAAATTATTTAAGAATTTGTTGTACGCACAAGGTCCTTTCTTAAAGTTAGGGGCAGGATAGTTCAAAAGTTTTCGAGAATACCCTATATATGGGATTATTTACGAAGTTCGTGAATAAGACGTTATGCGCCATTACCGGTAAATAGTAAAGATAATAGTTAAGGAGATAATTTATGAAAGGTAAGATACTCTTATTACTTTTTATTACGATAATAATTTCATCTTGTCAAAATATTAGTCAATCGACTACTTTGAACGGCGAAACTAAATCAAAAATGAATTCTGAGCTGCCTCCTGATGTAGGGAGTACAGGTAATGGAACAGAATCGAAAGAAATAACTGAAGGTCGATCAGCTCCTTCTAACAATGAAGTGTTATCTATGAACATTGGGAACTATGAATTGAAAGGAGAATTTTATGATGAAATGCTTCGAAATCCTATCGATCATGATTATGAAGTGGAATTTAATGAACTTCAAAATTCCAAAGAGATTATTACAACATTGCAATGGGGGGCTTTGGAAAGCAAATATACAGAGATTTGGGATAAAGAGTTGAATCAAATATATAAAAAGCTTCTTTCTAAGTTGGATAGAGAACCAAGAGAAGCACTAATTGAATCGCAGAAAGAATGGTTACAGTATCACTTAAGGGAAACAAAATTTGTAGAGAAGACATTTATTGATAATCGTTACCTTGGATCACAAGGATCGGTAAGCCTGGGCAGGGCTATACGGGAGAGAATTAGGGAAAGAACAATGCAATTATTTGAATATCGATATTTGCTAGATCGTGAAGTTGAGTTTTTATACCAAAGTAAAAAATAGAGTTGGAATCTTGATCAAAGGTTTTTAGGTGTTAGTACGGAAAAATGAAAGCAAGAAGCATTGGTGTCTAGACCCTTCCGAAATGTGGAAGGGTTATTTTGTAATAAATTTGATTCATCATGGAAGCGATAAGACTCTTATGATACAAAGGGTGGAGTAATGTGGGAGATTAGAAAAGAATCCTAATTTACCTACCTTCGTTTTCTTATATTTTTCCTGAAAATATTTTATTTTCAAAAAAATCAAAAGATTGTTGACAGTCAGAAAAATACAAGCTATCATTACCAGTATATACCATACATTCGCGAATATGGTATAAATAACAATTTATCGGAGGCCATTATTATGAAAAAAATTACTGTGCAAAAAACCGAACCTGTAAAATTGACTTCAGTAGCTAACACAATGTACGACTGCACATGTGAGCAGGCATAAAATATTTGTCAGTAACATGGAAAAGTGGGGCATTTGCCCCTCTTTTTCAATTATGAAGATAGCATGACAACATCCGGGAGGAAAGTCATGAACGAAAATCGCATGATCCAATTACACCCGTTAACATTTCTGGAGGATAAGCAAGGAGTCCTGATTGGGCGGTTTGGAACGGATACGTTTGCTGTTTTTCCTGAGGATGGAGCAGCACTTGTACGAAAACTGCAAGAGGGCATGGGGGTTGCCGAAGCGCATTCCTGGTATCAAGATACCTATCACGATGAAGTGGACATGGATGATTTTTTGCAGACATTACGTGACCTGACATTTATTTGTGATGTTGAGGAAAAGGAAACGAAAGCGCAGAAAGTATCGGGGCAATGGTTGGGTAAGCTAGCTTTTTCTCCACTTGGTTGGCTGATTTATGGTGCCATCATAACCTGTGCCTTGTGGTTATTATACCAATATCCACAGATTCGTCCGGGTCGATTAAGCATCTTATTTTCCGAATACGCCATGGTGGTTTTTCTTGGCATGACGATCGGTCAGATTCCAGGGATCTTGTTTCATGAATTGATGCACATGCTTGCCGGACGAAGACTGGGCATCCCGTCAGAACTAAGTATAGGCAGAAGAATGTACTTTTTGGTCTTCACTTCTTCCATGCCAGGTATTTGGGGATTCCCAAAACGAAAGCGTGTTCTTCCCTTTTTAGTTGGAATGTTCGGTGATATTTTGTGGTATTCCTTATTAGTGATCGTTGCTGGTGCAATTTGGATAAATACAGGTGAGAAGACAATCATAGCTGCATATTGTATGGGACTAGCATTTACAACACTGTTGCGTTTCTTCTGGCAATTTTATTTTCATCTTCAAACAGATATCTATTATTTAATGATTACGATGTTGGGGTGTGTAAATCTTCAGGAGGCTACACGTTCCTATTTGAAAAATAGATGGTATGGACTAATTGGAAAAAAGAACAAGATGGTCGATATGTCCAAGTATACGGAACGGGATCATCAGGTAGCAAGATGGTACAGTTTTTTTTACGCAACTGGCTGGCTGATGATGACAGGAATGATGCTCTATATGATTCCGGTCGCTATTCAACTTTTAACGAATATTTTTCTCTCCATATTTACAGGAGAAGATATGAAATTCTTGGATTCCGTTGTTTTCTTGTCTATAACGGGAATCCAGTATGGAATTGTATTTTATCTATACCTAAAAGAGCGTAGAAACAAAAGGGAAATTCGGAATTTATCAATGGAACAGAGGGGATGAGTCGAAATGAAACAATTGATGACACACCAATGGCTGATTGGATCTCGGCGCAGCGACCGAGAAAAGAAGTACTTCGAAGAGCAATACTCCACATGTTATGTCAGCAATTGTCATTGCAATCTCCGAGGACCCTATACAGGTACTGGTGACCTTCTGCGCCAGATTATTCCGGAAGCTTATTCGAAATGGCCAGACCTGATTTTATCACACTGTATTGAGATCTTATCCATAGCACCAGAACTGAAAGCAGTCATTCCTGTTAGTGTAGAAACACTTACCTCTCTTGCTATTCCGAAAGAGAGAACACGTTATTATTCGAAATTGCGTACACTTCGCATGTCGAATGGTTTGATCGATCTTTTATTGGCATTAGCGAATCGGGAACGAATGGGAAAATTGACCCTGGTTTTTGAAAATGTGCAGGCCTGTGATCAACTTGATGCAGAATTTATAAGTACACTTCTGCGTCGTGCGAAGTCTGACCTGATTCAGGTGATCGTAAGTTCAAGTGAAATAGCGGAAAAGGAAGCCCTGAAAAAGGCGTTACAAACGTATACGGAGCCTACTACTATTCTTTCTGACATCGAACAAGATAGGGGGATAGTAAATCTATCTGACGAACAGCGACTTGAGCTAACGAAACGATACATATTTTCTGACTGCACATCAGATTGTGAGCAGGAATTGCTCGCCTATGAAGCAACTCCTATTGAAATTCGTCAGAGCCTTCACGAAGAGCGTGCAGAATCTCTTATAAAAGAAGAGCAGTGGTCACTGCACTTAGGCGCCATTCCGTTTCATCTGGAGCGCGGTACTTCAGAGAAATCAGCAAGCGAAGCGTTGTTTAAAGCAGTTAGTTATAGCATTAACATGGGTTTTTACGATGCGACTATCGATATGAGCCTACGTGGCCGGAAACTGACGAATTGGAGCAGCGAATTTGATAATAGCCGGTATTTTACAATGAAAATGGCTACGTCTCTGGCTGCATTGGGTGAAACTGATGATATACCGACGCTTTTAGGAGAAGTGTACGCAAACACTGATGATTTTAGAGTTCATATGCAAATTTCATATGGATTTTCGATGTACTATACGAGGCATCACCGAGAACGAGAACACGAGAAGGCGAAAGAATGGATACAAAAAGCCATTGATTTGGCAGAATTGATTAAAGATGAAAAAGAGCGTGCATTTCAACAAGTATTTAACCAAAATGGATTGGCTTTAGTAGAGTTACATATGGATAATCCTGAAGAAGCGCTTCGATTGGTTACGGAAGGATGGCAAAGGTTAAATCAGGATCTTGCTCCTGATGAACATATGTTGCATCGCTCGGTGTTGCTTCATAATAAAGGGCTGATTTACGTAGCTTTAAAAAGGTTTGAAGAAGCAGCTGAAACATTTAGCCAAGTGATACAGATTGATTCCAATTATCCAGAATATTACTTTGATCGTGGAAACCTTTATAGCCGAATGGGGCGACTGAATGAAGCCATTGAAGATTATAACCAAGCGATAAAGCTTAGTCCTCCGTTTCCAGAGGTTTATTTCAATCGAGCTACTGCCTTCAATCGTCTTGGAGATGTGGAGAAAGCAATGGCGGACTATGACTACTTGCTTGATATAGAACCCGAAAATCTTGATGGATTACTTAACAGAGCTACATTATTGTATCAAATGGAGAAATTCGAAATGGCCCGAAAAGATGCTGAATTCGGTTTAGAAATAGAGCCTGATCATGCGCGGCTCCTGTGTACACTAGGTTTAATTGAAATGTCGGATGGCAATAATGATCAAGCACTAAAAACGTTTACCGCTGCCCTAAACAAGGATAGGGAAATGATGGCCGCTTGGACAAATAGGGCTGTCCTGTACTATGAGATGGGGGAGTATGACAGGGCCATAGCTGATCTAACTGAAGCTATTGCACTAGAGAAAAATGCAACCGTCCTTTACAACCGTGCATGGGTCTATGAAGCACAGGAGGAGTGGCAATTATCCATTTCTGATTATACAGAGGCCTTAGCGTTTTCTGATGCAGACGAACAAGATATTTACTATCGGAGAGGTTTGTGTTTTATCAAAATGGGTGATAGGGAACTTGGCACGGAAGATTGGAACAAGCATCTCATGTTTGGAGAATCACCGCATGTGGATGAAATGATGCAACTGTTACCCTCCCTGTTCGTTTCGAAATAATGAAATATTTTGTGTGAATTGAGATGATATGTGACTTACATTTGCGGCACAAAAGGGTGTTAGGACTGGTTTAGGAATAAGAAAAAGAAAAACGGCTGAAGTCCTCGATAAAAAGGATTTCAGCCGTTTCTCTTCACAACTACTTAAATGTAATACCACCCGTTGGGTTTAATGTCGTTCCGCCAATTTCAACCTTAATCTCACTCGATAATGGAATGTTGTACTCATCAATAACGGTTCTCCACCATTCCCAAGCAAGGCCGGTACATTCTTTCGCAAAAATCCTTATGTTTTTTGCATTAGGTGGCAGAGGAATGACTGTAGTGAAAGGAGCTGTTCTGTCTTGGTTGCTTCCTTCCCACGTTTTATGTGTGAGTACTTCTTCCCCATTTTTATCATAGGAAACTTCATCCCAGGATACATCAAATTGAGCGACATACCAGCCATAATGGCCAAGTGATATTTTACCTTTCGAATATTCGGTAGCGGTAGTCTCAATATAATCTGTATTGTTATGAACGGCAGCAATGGCATTGTCTTTTAAGAAAACACTGGTATAGGAGATTGGATATGCTGGGTTCTTCAGGCTAAATTCCGCATTATCTTTGATGATATTCCGGATTTCACTAAAGTCTTTTGTAACGACCTTGTTATGCTCTTGTGAATCTCCGCCTAATACTACAGCTGTAAAGGAACTGTCTTCAAAAATATCTTTGTACTCGGCATTCGTTTCTACATTGGCAGTATTCTGAAGCAAGGCTTTAAATGCTGCTTTTACGTCTTTGCTCTTAGAGGTTGTTTCTAATTTCACATAAATGGTTCTACCATATGCGACATTGGATACCATAACAGGTGGGGATTGATCACTTACCCCTTTGCGTTTCAAATCTTTAAAAGTAACACTATCATCAAAAAGATCGGATGGATCGTTAGGCAGCTCCGCATTTACCGTATAAAATATTTGTTTATAGGCCGCGACCATTACTTTTTTCTCTCCATTAGCAATCGCATTAAAGTCAATTCCTAATGTAGAATCAAGATATTTCGCGTTAACATTCAGAGCACTTCCGATTTGAGATTTGCTATAAACCATTGATTCTGCATACTGCAATCGTGCAGGTAAAGTATGTGTTGCTGAATACTCATCGCTCCATTTAGATACAAGCTCATCTACTGCTCCAGACACACTACCGTATGTTGGATTATCCACAGTAATGGAGTTTTCTTTTTTCAAACCTGGTAAATCAATACTAATCGTCAAAGGTTTTCTTGGTACCAGTAATACACTCGGTTTATTTTCTGCAAAAGCTTGATTGGCAAGCTGTAATGCACCTGGGTACGTGCGATTAGCCATAGAATCGATAATGGAAATATCTACTGGAGAAGTGGAAAGTGACTTTTTCTTGCGTTCTACGACGATAAACTTACCATGTGGGTTGAGTGCTTCTTTTGGAACAAAACTATCTATTTCATCTCCACTTACTGCTAAAACTTCGTCATTATCATAGTCTAACTCTGCTATACCGGAATTAATGTCATCGGCGTTACTTGTTTCACTGACTTCACTAGAATCAACCGCTTCGGCAAAGGAGATAACTGGATAATTTACAGTAGCGAAAATAACAGATAAACTAGCGATTACTTTTAAAAATCTAGTATGATTTCGAATCCTCATAAGATATTCCCCTTTGAGATGTGAGCATAACGCCAATCATTATACTCCCATTAAATATATTTTTTGGAATACTAACTATATCGGTAGTTTCCGAAAGAATCGTTAGACTGAACCAGAAAAGTATATCGTGGGGCACATCTTGAAGCTTGTTCATACTGTAAAAATATCTTTACCAAAGTGGCTGAATAGGTTCCTCTAACCAAAAATAAGATTCACGAATGATTTGATAATCCAAAGGCTTAGAACAATAGTAAAGTATTGAAGAATAATGAATCTCCAAGTAGCATGATGCTTACTTAACCCGTACCTAAACAAACTGAAAAAGAATATGCCTCCAGCAATTTCAAGCAGCTCTATGTAACGAAAGACGGATTCGCTCATATACCTTTACCACCCCCCTTGCATCCCCAAATTATACCAAATGAAATTCACGACTCCTTACGTTTTCTTATCCCGTTCAAATTATGTGTGTTTTAAAAGAGGGATTCATTTGAAGTGTAAACTGCTTTTTTCGCATGGAAGCATAAATAGGCTGCACAATTAACGACAAAGGTCGTGCAGCCCATGAAATCGCGCGCAGGCTGAATCTATTTGGGGCTTGTGTTCCTAATTTCAAAGGAGCGTATCTTATGCATCGAATCGGTGTAAAGGAGAAGAGAGTTGCGCCTTAGCATGTAAATGCAATAATTAACCGTAGATCAAATCCAGTTCGTCTCCAAGTCCTCCCCGTCCATCTAAACCCTGCAATTGATCTAGAACCTACAAAAACGGGGAAAAACCAGAACTGCTCTCCATTTGCAAGCCAAAGATACGTAAAACGGAACAAACAACCTTCAATTGCCCCTGGATCAATTCTAAAGGGAGCGGGTTGTGGGGGGATGAACGACGGTGGAGGAGTTAGCGGCTGTGGTACTTGCTGTGCTCCTGGCGGCTGACCCGGAGGTGGCCCTAGAGGCGGTCTAAATGCCATTGAAAATCACTCCTTTTACAATGAATTCTCAACATTGTATGTTCAGCCGAAAAACAATGATTGGGCAGACGACATAGCCAATATGTATAGTGATCCGCACGAGCATATAAAAAAACTGCCCCTTTCTTCGCTTGGGGCAGTGTAATGTCTGGGCTGTTTTCGTCCATAACATTAAAAAGTATTATATACATTTTGACATTCTTTCGCGGTCGGCTCATAAAAACAATGAAGCTTGTATCTTCCCACGTTCGGCTGATTATACCAGGTCGGCGGACAAGGCAGGGGATTTTGCGCCGTTCCCGGACGAAAATACCAGAGGGAGAATTTCCCGGGCCAATGGCGCTCCCCATTCACAGCCCGTCGTGCCAGACGGCGTTCTTTATCTCTAGACCTTTGGTAGAACATACCATGTTGTAGAGCTTCAAACGCATGCGGCTGGTTGATCATTTGAGGAATTGTCCGTAGTCCTTTAAAATCGGAGCAATTCGCTCTTATTCGATTGATTCCAACATTCCCCACAAGGAGCATACCCATTTCGCCTTCACCTACAGCTTCGGCTCGAAGCAACCTTGCCAACATGTCAATATCACTGCTCCTGGCTTTTACGACTGCCATCGGCTCACCTCTTTAGATTGTTCTAGGCACATCATATTGTAAATGTAGCAAAAATGTTACGCTTCAAATCGGTCTATAGAGAAATACTAATCGGTGGACATATTTCCCGGTTATTTTATGTTGTAGATAGAACCGAGAATGATTGGGTACATTGCAGATTGAAAGACGGATGTTTTGAGGCATTTGGTGGTCCGAAAAACCTGAATGAAATACTTGCGTTTTTTAAGCAATGGGCAGTGAGCTAGCGAATGAAATGTACGTAAGTGATTACAGAATAACGCGCAAGTAAGAGGACTGTCTTAAGTAGAAATTGCTCTTCTACCTAAGACAGTCCTCCTTGTTTACTTCAAAGTCATCCGCCCTTATGTCCAAAGGAGCTATACGGCGTCAAGCGCAGGAGGTCTTCCTGTCTTTTTGCCAATTTCGATAGCGGGATCCGGTATGCCATTTCGATAATTTTGCTTGCGACCTCAGCGCCGTTGGTAGGGATAAGGCTAAATCTTTTTTGAATGACCTCTTTATTTGCTAACACATACTCAATCTTTGGTACAATCTCTTCCGGTTCCTGGATCGATACCTTATCACTGTTGACTATTTCTCTTAGCATATCTATTTTTTGCTCGCGTTCTGCATCATCCGGCGGAAGGAAAAGCAATGGGGTTCCTGTAGAGATGCAATCTCCTAAAATGCCCATGCCCGGTTTGCTAATGACCAGACTGGCCGCCTGTACAAGATTTTTGCCATTCGGAATGAGCGGGGCTTTGATGATCCTTTCATCGAACTGGTAATCTTCATCTGCCAATTGCCCAGCGACAACAAATCGATAGCGGCCAGCAAGTGAGTTTATTTGATCATACCACTTCACGATCTGTTCATAACGGTTAGCGAGTCCGCCGCCCATGTGAACCAGAATAAAGGACTCGTTCTGCTGAAGGCCTAACATGCGTCGCACTTCTTGTGGGGATTGGCTGATTTCCCTGGTGATTAAAGGAATAGGGATATAGATGCAGTTCATGTGCGGATGGGTCTGCTTAGGCGGTATAAGGTTCATGTGCAAAAAGATATCGGATTCATTGGCGATTTCTACAATGCGATTTTTGTATTCCCGCATCGGAGCTGAATCATTAGTACCGATAATAAAGTCACTGTGGTAGAGGGTCACGAGCTTTGTGTTTCCACTGACTTTCCCCTCACTGCGAAATCGAGGCACATCGGAGCGCCAATCATTTATTAATAGTGTGGTTTGTTTACCATCCTCGAATTTTTTGGATTTAAAGGCTTTCAATTGGACGTCATTGTGCAGGTTTTTCGATAAATAGCCATGTGTTTCACGAAAAGCAAACACGTGAATAGGAAGGTGGTGCTGCTGCAATTTTTCCGATATGCTAATGCATCTACCGAGATGGCCCATCCCTCTGCCAACCACAAAGGAGATCATATTTCATCACCCTTTTAAATAGGTACTTTCTTTGTGCCCAGTCTGAAGCTTGGACAAATTACCCTCATACCGCCACTTATGGGATAAGGTCATTGCCGAATTCGAGTCGCTCTTACAGCTTATATATTTTATGGGGACCGATGGAACATGCTCTAGTCGTATAACGGTTTTCTGATCGAACACAGAAAAAAGCGGCATCAGCGGAGGGGTGTAGCTGTGAATTGTGCTCCCATCTAGAAATAATTGGGTATTTTCATCACACAAACCAACGCTGTCCATGAATAGTGTGTATATATAGCTCAATTAGGATATGGGGTGGGAGAATAGTGGGCACGATTCATATTGTAACAGCCGTTAATGATGGTTTTGCTATACATCTCGCAGTCATGTTATATTCCCTTTTTGAAAATAAGGTTTCGAAAAACCCAGTCATCGTTCACGTTATTGACAGTCAAGTCTCTGGGGAAAATAAATCCATCTTAACGAAAACTGTGAAACGATTCCATGCTCAAATTAAATATGTCACTATTGATCCGACCCTATATGATGGATTCCTCGTCCGTGATCATCTAACGCAGGAAACCTATCATCGAATTTCTATTCCAGACCTGCTGGATAAAGAAGTTGAAAAAGTGATTTATTTGGACAGTGATATCGTTATTAAAAAAGACATCACTCCATTATGGAACACAAAAGTTGATCAATATTACCTTGCAGCGGTGATAGATTCTTGGCAAGGATTAAACAAGCTAAGACATGCCGATCTGGCTATTCCGGATGACTGTGATTACTTTAATGCAGGAGTATTAGTCATGAATTTGAAAAAATGGAGAGAGCATAACATCACAAAAAAGATTATGGATTACATGAGAAAGAACCAAGGCATTATTCGGTATCCCAGTCAAGATCCGATGAATGCGATTCTTCATGATAATTGGCTTAAACTTGACACAAAGTGGAATTATCAGTCCAAGCATCTTTATAAAAGCAACCTGCGAATAGATCCGGCCATTATTCACTACACAGGGGAAGATAGCAAACCGTGGTTGAGTAAAAAGCACCCGCTTCGAGAGGAGTATTTTAAATATCTAAAAAAAGTAAAGAAGTTAAACTCCTTGTAGGACCGGGCTTTCGGGGCTTTGTTAATTAAATAATATGGATGGAATCCCTTCACATGGAGAAATGATGGCTGAAGGGATTTTTGCGTTTTAAAAACTCGTGGATGTACAAGCCGGTTCCTGAAATCATTTGACATATGGGTTTATGCACAATACTAAACATCTTCATATAAAATATTGAACAAATTATGAAATATTTGGATTTTAACCATTTTTACCAACCATCTGACCTATAATAAAATGGAAACATTTTCTAAGCGAATATTCTTTTGGAGGTGGAGTGAGTGGCACGCGTATTGTATGTTACGATTCCAGCAGATGGTCACGTAAATCCTACATTGGGTTTAGTGAAGCAGCTAGTCGACAACGGAGAAGAAGTCGTCTATATGTGTTCAGAAGAATATCGGGATAGGCTTGCCCAGACTGGGGCGCAATTCCGCGCTTATCACAAGGATGAACAAGTATCTCGTGATTTAGGTTTTAACCCAACAGAATTCAGACACCCTCTTCATTTTAACGATTTTATGCTGCGAGGTATTATTGAACCCCACATTCCTGAGATTCTCAGGCAGATCGAAAACGAATCATTTGATTACCTGATTTTTGACTCCTTGTTTGGGTGGGGAGGGGCGATTTTAGGGGGGAAGTTAGGAATCCCGACGATCTGCTCCGTAACCAATTTCGCCTTTGCTGAACCGCTCAGCCAAATTGTCGAAGTGCTTGATGCAAGTGATGCTGTCGATGTGGATGCACTTTATGAACGAGTGACGCAGACTGCACAGAGCATCGCTCGTATATGCAACGTAGAGGTCCCTGCCATTGAGGATATTACCCGTCAATATGGGGACATGAAGATTGTCTTTACCAGCCGTGAATTCCAGCCAGATGCCGACAAGCTGGACGATAGCTACATTTTTACAGGACCGTCAATTACTTCGCGCCCTGATTCTCCTCCGTTTCCGTTTGAAAAGCTACGTGCTTCATACGATAAGGTCGTGTACATTTCCATGGGCAGTATTTTGACCAAAGATGTGGAATTGTACAAACTGTGCTTTGCAGCCTTTCAAGATATTCCAGTTCAATTCGTACTGTCTTGCGGGAGAGATACGGAGCTGGAGTCTCTTGGAGAACATATTCCACCAAACTTCATCATTGAGCCGTACGTTCCGCAACTGGAAGTGCTCCAGCAGGCCGATGCTTTTATTACACATGCTGGCATGAACAGTACGAGTGAGGCTCTCTATTTTTATGTGCCCCTCGTCATGATTCCATTAAGCTCCGATCAGCCGATTGTGGCAAAGCGGGTGGAGGAGCTGGGAGCGGGTATTATGTTAGATAGGGGAAAGCTCACACCGACAGCATTGAGGGATGCTTTGCTGCAAGTGTTGAACGAATCGACCTATAAACAGCACGCGATACAAGTAGGGGACTCTTTCCGTAACGCTGGCGGATACCAAGAAGCTGCAAGATGTATCATGTCTTTGTATTCCGTGCCGAATTAAAAATGAAAAGCTTCTTGCCTCATCATCATGAGCGGCAAGAAGCTTTTTTACTATAATTTCTTCGCTCTCCACACTTTTTTCAAGGAATTTATATGTGGGAAGGGGGTGTTATTCATATGATGTAGTGCCATAATAGAAGGATGATAGTCAGAAGGAGATAGATTTGATGAATAATACTGTAATCAAAAATGAGTTTCCTCCGAATTTTGAGGAATTAAAAAAAGCTGCCAATCGAACGTCTAATTGGAGAGAGCGTTTAGAGGCTGTTGAAGAATTGGGTCAGTGGAAGCATGAAGAAACAATGAAATTACTGACGAGAATCATGGAAAACGATACGGTGTACAAAGTGCAAGAGACTGCTTTTCAAAAACTGAAAGCATTTGGGGAAGGTGCTCGATTACCTGCTCAGAAAAAAGGCGACTTGATCAAAGGCGCAACGAAAGCCTTGGTAAGAATTAAGAAGAGCTTGCCAAAAGGTCATACGCTCGAGGAATTCAAAGAGAAACTGCAAAAAATGAGAAGCGATATCTATGATACGTACGAGGGAGAAAAAGGTGCTGATTTTGATCAGTGGCTGGAAAACACCTGGGCCTCGTTATAGAAAGAGCAGTAGAGATGGAATGAGTGGAGAAGGAAGGGGGATCAAGCCCCTTCCTTTTTTTATCTCAACAAAATGTAAAAATTACCGATATTAGTAAAATAGAACGAAATTATTAACAGGGAGCAATGACATGACAATTCCAAAGCATGTAACATTTGAAAGCTGCACAGAGAAAATAGACATCAGAGATATCGAAGAAGTAGAAGCTGCCTTAGGCGTACGATTTCCCAAAGATTTTGTAGAGTGCATGCTTGAAAATCATGAGGGATGTCCGGTTCCATGTGTTTTTGATTATGGAGATGTAGAAGGTAAAGTATTTAATACATTCTATAGCCTTAGCAGTAAGGTTGGTAGTTACTATATTTTGACAGCATTCGAGGACGTTAAGGATTATGTACCTGATGGATTGATTCCTATCGGATACGATGCTGGTGGTGGTAACATTTGCTTTGATTATAGTAAAGGAAAACATGCTGAACCAATCATTGTTTTCGTAGACCACGAATTCATGTTTACAGAGAAAGACCTGACTAAAGAGCAACTAGAAGAAAAATCACTAGAAGAATGGCAACGAGAGGGAATTACTCCAATGGCCTCTACATTTACTGAATTTTTATCAAAGCTGTATTAATGAGAATACGAAAGACAATGAAAAGCCTCGTGGATACGAATCCATCCACGAGGCTTTTCATTCTTATTTCAAATCCTTACCCACTTTAATCACATACATCTGCGTTGGATTGCTGTTGATTTTAATCTTGCCCTTCTCATCATAGCCATCAACGCCGAAATCATTGTCATTCACAATGGCAATCGTATTTTTATCTACAATCGCTAGTCCTTCCAGCTTTTCATGCGGATAGTTCAGCTTAGCTACATCCACCAGCAATTCCTTGGAAACAGGCACAATTCCTTTTTCTTTCACTTGGGCGACGGTGAGTTTTTCGAAGTCATGCTCACTTGTTGGCGTACCGAGTAAATTGGTTGCTTTCGAAAAATCTGCTCTGTAAATTCGCTTAATTTGTGCGTTTGCACCGGCATTTTTGTCTCGCTCGTCAATCAGTAACACATCCTGACTAAGTGCTGCCAAGTCGCTGATGACGACGTCTTTCTGTTTTACTTTCACGAAGTCTTTCGCGTTCTCTGCGATGTACATGTACTCGCCTACGATTTTTTTGGTAGCGAGATCCATCTTTAAAATACGCAGATTACGGGAAGCTTCTCCTGTCTTTTTATCAGGGATTGCCATCGGGCTTTGGATCGAAGTATACAAGAACTTGCCGTCTGGCGAGATGGTGACGCCTTCAAAGCCACGGTTTGCAATGCGCTTGGAATAGACGGCTGGCAGCGTATCAAAAATCTCCATCTTTGCACCTGCTGCAACCAAGGCTTCTTTGGAGCCTTTTGGTACATAGCGGCCCAGGATCGTGCCGTCACGCTTTAATTGAATGATGGATGGGCGGTATTCGTCGGATAACCAAAACGTATCGTCCACCGGGTTGTAAGCGATGCCTTCCAAATCCAAACCGTCTGGATCGTAACTAATCTTTTTTGTTCCTGTCGCATCGTAGGGAACTTCATCAGGGCCAGCGAGGTTCGGCAATCCACTGATATAGGCAGTCTTCGTAAAAACATCGATTTTGCCCTGTGGCAAATGCAGCTTGATGGTTTCCAAAACATGAATGTTTCCGTTCTCTACTTTGATTTTGTACAAGCGTGGTGTGTAGTTTTGGTCAGGGAACGTACGCAGCTCGTCCTTGCCGTATTGCCCATTTGGTCCACGGTCAGCCAATGTATAAAAGATAGAAGGAGGATCATTAGGGAGATGCACGAGACCGGAGAAACCGCCTTCTTTAATACCTTCAGCGAGAACAGGGGGATTTTTCCACTCATGAATTTCGGCTACAACGGGTGCTTCCGTTACATTTTGAGTTGCCCCTGCCCCTTGTGTTCCGATTAAGGATAGAGCCGTGATTGTTGCGATCAGCAAGCTTTTCTTTTGAAAATGAATCTTCATCATATCCCTCCGAATGAAAAAACGACGTAGTAAACCGCTTTTGTTAGACTACCCGAACTATATTGGGAAAATATGAAGATAAAATATTTGTTTTGTAAAAAGTACCAATATAAGATGCTGCTATCAAGTTCGGACTAGTCGAAAATATGGAGTTGCCACCGCGACGGTTTCCGCGATGTTAGGCATGGAATGCGTGATCTATATGGGCGCGGAGGATACGAAAAGACAGGCCCTGAATGTGTTTCGAATGGAGCTTCAGGCCCTACCTTGACCAAAGGGTTCCAGCCGTCATACATGGAGGCCGTCCGGAAGGGATAGCCCCATGATCGGGGTTCCATGGGAGGAAGCGCTAAAGGCCTGTTCTTTCATCGGGCAAAAGATTGTCCTCAACGAGTTTGTTGCGTACACGGCTTTTGCACCTGAGATTGCAAATTTGTCGCAAAAAAGTGTGGTGATCATCAGCTTCGCCCTTTGCGGCTTTGCCAATTTGGCTGCGCTGGCTATGGTCATTGGCGGCTGGAGTGATCCATGCCCTCGTTTTTTTGGTACTACGCGAAGTTAGTACTACTCGCTTTTGGTGTTCCTCGCTACAATCTTGTTAGTAAAACAAGCCATGATTTGGTGGGGATACGATGAAGCATGTTCTGTTATTTCTAGGGCCAACGATTATGATCTTTTTGGGATTACAAGTCATGAGTAGCGTCCCAGTCACGTTTTTGCTGTTTTACGGGTGGCTGTTTGCGGTTCCGTTTGTAGACATGATCGTTTTGAAAGGAAACACGTGGCGGGACACATTCAGGCAAATAGGATTGGGAATCAACCGCCCCAATATGTATCACGGCATTTGGACTGGACTTCTTTTCTTTCTCACCATGATTGTTGCAGGATATTTCTTTCACAGCGCGTTGTTTGATAAGGATGATCTGCAAATTTTATTGGTACAATGGGATTTCACAGGCAATCTTGTCGTTTGGCTCATCCTTGTTTTGCTAGTGATCAATCCGTTTCTTGAGGAAATCTACTGGAGAGGATATGTATTCAAAAAGCTGGAAGGAAGACGAACAAAGCGAACCATGATTTTGCTGACGTCATTGTTTTACAGCCTGTATCATTTCCTCTCCATCATTCCTTTGTTTAGCTGGCCGTATAATATCGCGATGATTTTTCCAGTCTTTTTGGCGGGAATAATTTGGGGATATATGCGAGACAAGAGCAACTCACTGATGGGTTCGATCGTCAGTCATATCCTTGCAGATTCAGGGATTATGGCTGTTTATCTACTATTCTTGAAATGAATGATGCGGGTATGGAGGCGAGCTTCCATACCTTTTTTCTATTAGGTGGATAAGAAGGAAAATGAGCCCTGCTGGAAAAATTAAGAAGGTAGAGAATATCAAAAGATGGAGCTGAAATCATGAACGTTGACGTACTGTTTAACCAGTTTCCCATTCTAAAATCAGATCGGTTCACCTTGAAGAAGATTGAAGAGCAGCATTTGGACGAAGTATTTGAAATCTACAGCAATGACCATGTATTTACATACTGCGGGATTATCCCCAAGCATAATAAAGCGACAGTGAAAAGCATGATCGGGCATTTTGAGAGAGACTATTTGAAAAAATCCAAGATCAAATGGGGGATATTCGCCAATGATAACCCCGATCACTTGCTTGGTATTATGGAAGCTTTCGACTTTCAACAAAAGGTAAACATGGTGACGATTGGCTACTTCTTGTCCGAAGCGCATTGGGGAAAAGGGGTTGCGACAGAAGCAGTAAGCCTATTGCTCCACTTTTTGTTCATGGATGTCAACGTCAACAGAATACAGGCGGAAGTGATGCCTCAGAATGAGACCTCTAAAAAAGTATTGTTGAAGAATGGCTTCATAAAGGAAGGAACGCTTAGACAAGCAACGCTGTGGTCGGGCAAAGGGATTGTGGATCTGGAGATTTACGGAATGCTGAAAGAGGACTATGAAAAAGGAACGTGAGATTTCGTCCAAACCACCAGAATACACCGTTACCTGTAAAAGCCCTCCTATGTTACTATGATGGGTATGATCAATCATAGGCATCGGGAATGGGGAAAACATCTTGAAAAACTTTAAAAAAGTCTATATAGAAATCACCAGCGTTTGCAATCTCGCCTGTACCTTTTGTCCGCCAACGGAACGCGGTAAAAGTTTTATTAAAGTAGAAGACTTTGCGAAAAGGCTGGATGAGATCAAACCGCATACTGATTACATTTACCTGCACGTCAAAGGGGAACCGCTTCTGCATCCCAAAATTGATGAGCTGCTCGATATCAGTCATGAGAAAGGCTTCAAGGTCAATATCACCACGAATGGTACGCTCATTGCGAAAAATCGGCATAAATTGCTGGGCAAGCCTGCGCTTCGACAAATGAACTTCTCACTTCACAGCTTTGACGGACATATCGGTTCAACCGACCGTGAAGGTTATTTGCGCGAAATTCTTTCATTTGTTCGGGAAGCGCAAGAGCATCAGGTGATTTTTTCTTTCCGTCTGTGGAATTTGACACAGGACAACGCTACGAACATTCAAAAGAGTAGAAACCGCCAGACGCTCGAAGTAATTGAGAAAGAGTTTGGGCTGGACTATCGAATTGAAGAGAAAGTAGTGGCAGGCAGTGGGGTAAAAATCGATGACCGCGTTTATTTGAACCAAGATTACGAATTCCAATGGCCGAGTCTAACAGCGCCTGAAGATGACGGAAAAGGCTTTTGCCATGGCCTGCGCACACAAGCGGCGATTCTCGAAAATGGAACCGTTGTGCCGTGTTGTCTCGATGGGGAAGGGGTTATTAATCTGGGGAATATCAATCAGACCTCGTTTACTGATATTGTGGATGGCGAGCGGGCCAATAATCTGATAGAAGGATTCTCTCGCAGGGAAGCTGTCGAGGAATTATGTAGAAGATGCGGGTACCGCCAGAGGTTTGGAGCGTAGAAAAAGCAAAACGTCCGGGTCAAATGATTCGGACGTTTCGTTCATTTTTAAAACTTCACTACTAACAACGGCGGCGACGCCTGCGACGGAAGAAGAAACAAAAACGACAGCGGCGACGCCTGCGACGGAAGAAGGAACAAAACCGGCAGCGACGACGACGGCGGCGGCGACAACCACAACGATCATGGTCGCATTCAAAATCTTCGTCCACGTCTCTATCGAAATCCCTGTCTAAGTCTGGATCACAATCGCTTTCAATCCCGTGT
This sequence comes from Brevibacillus sp. HB2.2, assembly GCF_013284275.1. Lineage (NCBI taxonomy): Bacteria > Bacillati > Bacillota > Bacilli > Caryophanales > Paenibacillaceae > Brevibacillus > Brevibacillus sp. HB2.2. The sequence continues at coordinate 65,475 of NZ_JABSUV010000022.1, read as the reverse complement.
TTTTTTTCTCGATCCTTACAACCACAAGACATACATCCACCTCCTTCGTGTTCATACCATATTTTATGAATGCCGCTTGGACATGACTGGACGAACTATAGGGGAAAAAAGCTTGTTTTCAGGCGTTGAAAATTAGCGGATGCCGCTATCCCCCCACAAACTCATGGGTAAAAGTGATGGTAAACATAAAAAAAGATAGCGGATCTCATAGCCAAGAGGAGCTAATGGGAACCACTATCTTTTTTCTATGCCAAATGAAGACTTCTTGTTGTATTACTTTGTAGATGTATCGTTGGAGTCTGTATCCTGCTCGGATTCTTTAGGGGCTTGAAGGTCGTCAATGATGACGATTTTGCCTTCTTCTTGCCATTTTACTTCCGCGTTCAACTGTTCACTGATGAAGCGCAGAGGCAGGAAGACACGTCCATTTTTCAGGACAGGTGCAGTGTCCAGAGAGATGGTTTTCCCGTCTGCAGTTGCTTCTTTTTTATCGAGGTACAGCGTGATAGATTTTTCGCCACGCGTAATTTCTACGCTACGAGTCTCTGGCTTCCAGTTCACTTCCGCTTTCAATGCGGAGCTGATCGCACGCACAGGCACCAAAGCTCTTCCACCCTTTACAAACGGTGCTACATCCGCTTTTACCTGTTTTCCATCTACGAATGCTTTCACTTCTGTCGAGCCTGTATCCTCAAGGAGTTCTCCAAGCTTTTGGAAGGGTGTGTGGTCTCCTTTTTGGTACGTGCGCTGAAGAAGCTCAAGCTGTACGTCCAAAGCTCCATGCTTGTCAGTGGTTTTTTCCAGATCAGCTACCAGTTGCTCGTATTTCGCTTTTTGATCTTCCGTGATTTCAGCCGTATGCTTGAGCTCTTGGCGAAGCTCGATTAGCTGTTTTTTCAACTTTACGTCTTTGATGTTGGTTTCTGTGCTAGCTTCGGTTGAGTTCTCATCGTCGCTATCTGTATCGGTATCAGATTCTTTGACAGAAGTTTCTTTCGATTTATCTTTTGCTTCTGCCTTTACTTCGGGCTTGCCTTTCCCATTTCCTTTGCTCTCCAGGTTAGCCGCCAGAGCAGCAGGTACACTGGTTGCGAGCAGAATAGCAACCAACGAAGTAGATATTGCTTTTTTCATTTGAATCTTCCTCCTTCTAGGTGTAAGTCTCATGAACTCGACATTCAAGACGGAGGAAAATATGAATAGGTTGCATAGTTTTTGAGAAAATATTTTTATTTGTAAGAATGTTTACCTTTCAGTGTTATTCCTTCCAAATCCCGTATTTTCCTCACACGCCCGATTACGATTCCCAGTAGCGCCACGAGTATGCCAGAGAGGACAAACAGAAAGCCAATTCCTCGGCCCGCCCCCGTTCCGATGACCTGACCGACCGTTTGACCCAGCAATCGATCTGGATCAAATAACGGATTGAATACATGGTCCGCCAAAAATCCTGCCGACCCAAATGCCAGCACGAAACCGATTTGTGAAATAGCCGTGATCATCGCCCACACTCTGCCTTGTCGTTCATTTTCTACATTCGTTCGGATGAGAACCTCGAGGCTGGTGTTCACAAAGGGAAGCGTGATGAAAAAGAGGAAGCCAAAAACCATAATTATCCAAACGGAAGTAAACACACCCATCAAGGCGTAAAACAAGCCAGCAAGTACGAGAGAGAAGGACAGCATGAATACCTTTCTCTTTCCCATACCGAAGAGTCCGATTAACAGGCTGCTGACGAGCATACCCGATGCAGATACAGAGAGGGCGATACCGAGTGTCTTGGAATCAGTTAATGTCAGCATCATAGGCCCAAAAAGCGATTGCAGCAGCCCGATGTAAAAGCACACGACAGACATTAACAGAACGAACAAGAAAACGCCTTTCTTTGAAAGGAGATAGCGGAAGGCTTCAGACATTTCGTGAAAAAAGCTTTGTCTTTCATGTTGCTGGGGGGTGGTATCGTGGTTCATAATCATCAGCACGGCGCCGACAGCTAAAAGGAAGGTCATCATATCGATAAGTAAGACGAGCTGGATATCAAAAGTACTGAGAAGAAGCCCTGCAATCAGTGGGGAAATAAGATATTGAGCGGAGCTTGCCAGTTGGATGAGCCCGCTTGCCTGTGAGTACATCTCTTCCGAAACCAGATCGGAGACGGCTGCTTTATAGGCTGGATTTAGGATAGCGGCAGAGATCGAGCTGATGCCGACCCCCAAATAGATGTGCCATAATTCCATACGCCCGGAGAGCATGACATGCAAGATGAACAAGATACCAGCTATGGAGCCAATATCGCCAATGATCATCATTTTCTTGCGGTCAAATCTGTCTGCCAGCACCCCGCTAAAGGGGAGTAAAAGGAAGGAGGGGAGAAAAGAGAAGAGAATGATGAATGAATAGCTCATGGTAGATTGGGTCTGCTGAAAAACAAAGACACCCAAGGCAAAAGCGGTAAGTCCACTACCGATAGCAGAAAGCAACTGCCCTGACCAAATGATCAGAAATCTGCGAAAGGCTTTATCATGAGCGTTCATTGTCTTTCCTCCTTTTCAGCCATTATAGAAACGAGAAGGACCCCGGCGCAGCTCCTAGTGACCGTTCAATAATCATCTGCAAGGCCTGTAGACGTTTTGTCTGCTCCTCTTGCTCCCAATGAAAAATGCCTGATTCCAACAAAAATTGCGAGCCAGCAAGGAGAAACTGAACGGTCTCCAAAGCATTCTCGACATGAAAGACAGCTTCTTTATTTCCTTGTTCAATGACTTGCGCAAGGACAGGAGCAATTTTTAAGATAATGGCGATGTTCAGGCGCTCGTGAAGCTCTCTGTTTTCAGGGCGATGCAAGCTTTCCATCCATTCGGCTTGCTTATCGAGGTGGTAGCTTTGGCTGCGCAGCATCTGGCGCACCTTTTCCATAACGGGTAAGGTAGAGTCAGCAGCGATTTTTTTATATTCTTCGCAAAGCGTATCGACCATGGAGTGGACAAATGCTTCAAGGATTTCTTCCTTCGATTTGAAGTAGTAATAAAAGGTTCCTTTCGCTACGCCCACCTTTTGAATGATCGTATCCACGGTTGTATGGACATAGCCCTGATTTCGAAATAGCTCTCCGGCGGCTTCCAATATTTCTGCTCGCCGTGTTGTGGGGTCTTTCACGATTCTTTTCATCGGCGCCTCCTTCGGTTGTCAGTAAGTGGTTGGATAAAGATTACCATATGACTGACCGTCAGTCTATAAGTATGTAAAAGAAAAAGAGAAGGGAAAGCCTCCTCTGTTCGGTAGTAGGAATGTAATAAGATGATGGCAAACGTTCATTATAATTTCTCGGCGATAATCGTAAAGGTTTTCGGGATTCCCTTGTCAAAAACCTCCGAGGAGAGATTCGGTAGCTCTTCCAGCATTTTTAGGCACAGCCCTTTGCTCGCAATGGCCGTAACAATTTCTCCTAATGTCCAATTGCGCAACAATACTTTGGATTCAGCGACATTTGTGCCGTTCGAGAGGAATTTGGAGAAAGCAATGTCCTTTTCCTCAAGCGAGGTATCGAAATAATCGCCTGTTACTTTATGTTTGCGGATATTCGCAGTCGTTCCGCGTGAGGAGATGAGTTTTGTAGATACCGGATGGAAATCTTGGAGGACGAGCACGCCGCCTTTTCGCAGGAGCGAGTTGACCACCTGGAATAATTCGGTTAAGTCCAAAAAGTAATGAAGAATACCGAATTCCATAAAAACGAGATCATACTCACCAGCCAATACATCTGAAGGGAGCTGCAATACATCCGAAACGATGTAAGTCAGGTCAACGTCGGCAGATGCAGCCAGTTCTTTGGCGTACTGCTCATTCTCAGATGAGAAATCGGCGATGGTCACGTCGGCACCTAGCAAGGCGAGCGCAACGGCTTTGTTTCCATTTGAGCCGAGTAAATTGATAATCTTTTTGCCGCGAATGTCGCCCATGTGTTCATATACTTTGCCGATTCGCTTTTGGGGGTCTTCTTGAATTTTGACCGCTGCCTCAGCGGGGGTTCCAAAGCGTTTCAGCCACGCCTGGTAAGCCCCGGTGTTCCAAGCCGTTTTATTTAGTTGTGATGTTTCCACAAATTCCCCTCCATAGAGTATTCCATTCAAAAAATTGGCCCCGATAGGTTGGTAAGAGGGCTTAGGTAATATATCATACTGACACATATGATTGGTGTCTATATATTTTCGAAGTGTTAATTTTTCCATGTGTGACCGGAAAGTAAGAACCATTGGGGCGAGATTCTACAATTGTGAAGCAAAGCAGGACAGTGGTAATATTGGGAAAAAAATATACGTCCGCTCTTTATGCGGTCGAGGGTCTGTTCGACGGGAGGCAAGCTGCTTTGAAAATCAAAGTGTTGATCGCAGACGACAATTCGTTTATACGGGAAGGTATGAAAATCATCCTGACGAGCTTTGCGGAGTTTGAAGTAGTGGGGAGTGTGGAGGATGGGGTCGAGGCGGTGACGTTTTGCAAACAGAACGAGGTAGATGTCGCGCTTTTGGACGTTCGGATGCCGAACATGAATGGAGTGGAAGCGACTCGTGTGCTGACTACGGAAACTACAGTCAAACCACTCATCTTGACTACGTTTGACGATGACGAATTTGTCCTCGAAGCCATTCAAGCGGGGGCACGCGGTTATTTATTGAAAAACAATGATCCCAACCGCATCCGAGATGCCATCAAGAGTGTCTATAACAACCATCATGTGCTGCAGGATGTCGTCCTAGATAAGATCAAAATGAACCTGAATACAGGGAGGAACGCGGCGGATACCGTGTCCACTTCCCCATCTCCCAAAGCGACAGCAGGCATCCCTACCGAAAGCAAAATCGACAAAAGCTTATTTACGGAACGGGAGCTCGATGTCATGAAGCAGATCGCCAAAGGGCTATCGAACAAAGAAATCGCCAAGAAGCTGTTTATTTCCGAGGGAACCGTTGCGAATTACATTACTTCCATCTTGAATAAAACGGCGCTTGAACACCGTACGCAGATCGCCATCTATTATTTGACGGGCGAAACGAACATGTCTGACTGAAAGGAGGTTACTACCGATGGAGTTATGGACAATGGCGAATAAGGCAGCGGTGCTTGGGTTTATCATCGTGACTTCTTTTCTGGTTCATCCCACTTCTGAAATGGACCCGTGGCAAATTCTAGTGTACCTGTTGTATTTGGCTGGTAATCTCACTATTCTCATTGTGAAAAAGAGGAATCATAAGCAATTATTTATGGGAATATCCATCGTGTTCGTGGTAGCAAGTACACTTGTGTTGGACCCGTTACTTGTGTTGCTCTTGCCCGTCCACATTTTGGAGATCGTATTCTTGGTGAGTAAGCAGAGGGTGGTCGTATTTGGAGGTATGCTGTTGCCTTTGTTCATCGTGTTGCCTGAATGGATGCCCTTGTATTTACTAATGGCCTTTCTTAGCTTTTTGCTGTATAGGTGTGGCAGCATGCTAACTGACAAGCTTCGTAGATTGGAGGCAGAACGGGAGAAGCTGAGGGAGGATTTACAAAGCTTGACCCGCTCCTTGAACGAGAGCAGCGAATACTTCCGCCAGTCAACTTATACGATTCAATTGGAGGAGCGCAATCGCCTTTCTCAACAAATTCACGACGATGTGGGGCATGCAGTGGCAGGTGCGCTCATTCAGATGGAAGCATCACGACTGCTGATGGCGACCGATCAGGACAAGGCATCCGAGCTACTTCGCAATGCGATCGCAATATCGAAGGAAGGGCTGGAGCGAATCAGAGTGACACTCAAGGATGTGAAGCCACGGCCGGAGGAGCTGGGAATCAATCGACTCCGGTTGTTTGTCGATGAGTTGTCTGCGAGAGAGACAGTGACAGCCACGCTTACTTTTAACGGGGACATCGATGTCATTACACCGATTCAGTGGAAAATCATCCAGCAAAATGCGACGGAAGCGGTCACGAATGCACTCAAATATGCGAAGGCGACAGTGATTTCCCTAGAGGTACGAGTGCTGAATACATTCATCAAAGCAGTGGTTACAGACAATGGGACCGGTGCAGAAAAGGTTGTAAAAGGGCTTGGCATTCTCGGGATGGAGGAGAGAGCCGCTTCCGCTGGTGGAACAGTGATTGTAGACGGTACGCGAGGCTTTAGCGTGACCACTCTGCTACCTTATCGCAACGAATGAAAAAAATCATGGGAAACAACATGAGAAATCTCATATGCCGAGGGATGAACTTATGCACTGACATAGGGGCATCCTTTTTTATTACAATGCAGACATAACCACGAAGGGAGTGAGGTACGTGAGTCATGTATTGGAAATTCGTCAGTTAACGAAAAAATTCGGTGATTTCGTCGCCGTCGACAATATGTCTCTGAATGTGCGTGAAGGAGAAATCTTTGGTTTTTTGGGGGCCAACGGAGCGGGAAAGAGCACGACTATCAATATGATCGCTTCCCTATTGCGCGTAACAAAGGGCGAGATTACCCTTCTGGGAAAAAACATTGAGAAGCACAGCAAATTCGCCAAAATGAACATCGGCATTGTGCCACAAGATATCGCCATCTACGAGGATATGACTGCCTATGAAAATGTGAGGTTTTTTGCTGGTTTGTACGGACTGCGTGGATCACTGCTTCGCGAACGGACGGAAGAGGCGCTTGAATTCGTAGGCCTCGGTGACAAAGCTACTAGCTTTCCCAAAAACTTTTCTGGCGGGATGAAGCGTCGGTTAAACATCGCTTGTGCCATTGCCCATCGGCCGAAGCTGATCATCATGGACGAACCTACTGTCGGGATTGACCCTCATTCACGCAATTATATCTTGAATTCGGTACGCAAGCTAAACGACATGGGCTGCACGATCATTTATACGAGCCATTACATGGAGGAAGTCGAAGAAATCTGCACCCGCATTGCCATTGTCGATCATGGAAAAGTCATCGCAGAAGGATCGAAAGAGGAGCTAAAAGCGATTATTACGGACGCAAAGGAAATTTGGATTGGGTTCAGAGCAGATGAACCATTAAACCTCGAAGGTATTAAGGCGATTCCTGGTGTGAATGCGGTGCTTCAAGAAGAGAATACGATCAAAATCGTATCGAAAACGGAGATCAACAACCTGAACCGGATCATTCAACAATTCATCAAGGATCAGGTAGAAATCCGCTCCGTTGAGGAGCAAGCACCGAATCTGGAGACTGTGTTCTTGACCTTAACCGGTCGAAACTTGCGAGACTAGAGGAGGGGCTTTGCCATGAACATATGGAATATCGCTGTAAAAGAAATCAAGTCCAGCCTTCGCGAAAAAAGAACGTTTATGTTTATGCTAGCGCTTCCCGTCATCCTGATGCTGATATTAGGCTCAGCCCTTTCCAATGCATTCGATGATACGAGGACTGTAGGAGACATGCGCTTGCTGTATAGAAGCAACGGGGCGAATGCGCAAATGTCTACGGCGTGGAACTCGTTTATCGAAGCATTGGATGATAAAGGAGTGAAGGTCGCGCAAGCAAGCTCAGGCATGGATGGGCAGGAGGAAGTTCGGGCGGATCGCTATACGGGGTACGCAGTCGTCGGCGATGCGGGGATTGAGTTTTATGGAAGCAGCAAGAATGCGATAGGAAGCAATATCCTCGCGGGGATGCTAACCGTTTTTGCAGATCGGTACTCGCTCGCATCCGCAGCTTATCAGGTAGATCCCGAATCTGGTTCGGCAATAGTCAAGGGTATCGAACATCGTGATGATTTTATTCATGAAACGGCCTTGAATCCCAATAAAAAACCGGGGGCAATCGACTATTACGCGATTGCGATGACGACCATGGTTGCGCTCTACTCGATGTTCTCTGCGAGTTACTTGTTCACCGGAGAGCGAACGAACAAAACATCCACACGATTAATGGCAGCACCTGTCAGCAAAGGTGTCATTTTTACCGGCAAAATTATCGGCAGTACGTTCGTCAATCTGTTTTTCGTGCTTGTCGTGTTCGTAGTCAGCAAGTTCGTGTTCCAAGCAGATTGGGGCAACCACTACGGAATGGTGATCCTCGTGCTTTTGACAGAGGTGCTGCTAGCCGTCAGCCTGGGTCTGGGGATCAGCTTTCTTTTCAAAGGTGAAGGGGTAAGGTCAATCAACAATATTTTTACGCAGGTCGCCTCCTTTGTAGGCGGTGCCTATTTTCCCGTTGATCAATCAACTGGTTTCTTTGGCCTCCTGTCCAAGTTCTCTCCCCTTCACTGGGCGAATACAGGTCTGATGCAAATCATTTACACAGACAATACGAGAGGCGCATGGTTTGCGATTGCAATGAATGTGAGCATCGCTACGGCGTTCATCATCATTTCTGTTATCACGATGCGCAGACGGGAGGGTGCTTTCGTATGAATGAAATGCTGTGGCTAATTCGGAAAACGCTGATGGAGACGTTTCGGAGTAAAAAAAGCTGGTTCACTTACTTGGGTTTGCCGATCGCTGGGGTTCTACTGTCTCTTACCCTGTACAGCAATGCAGGTAGCGGCACAATCCATGTAGGAATTATCAATCAGGACGGGGACCAGGTGATCACGCAGGACACGATCCGGTTTATCGAGGGATTGGAATCTATCAAAGTCACAGTCATCGACGAACAAACGATGCGTGAACAAATCGTTTCTGGTGAGCTGGATAGCGGAATTGTTTTCGAGTCAGGGTATGCTGCTAGTGTTCGAAATGGGGAGCCGGCACACTTGAATATTGTTTCCGTAAAGGGTGAACAGGTAACTGCCTACGTGAAGGCCATGCTGCACAGTTATATCGGCAATATTGCCGCGATTGGAAAAGTGGCACAGACAGATGAGGCAAAGTTCACGAAGCTGTATACGGCCTACCATGAGCAAAGCTACAAGCTCCATACGGTAACGCTTCAAGACACATCAAACGTGACGCGCATGACGAATCAATCGATTGGATTCCTCATTATGTTCATGATGCTTTCAGCGGTGAACATGTCAGAGATCATTTTAAAAGAAAAAGAGAATCGCACCTTTTTGCGCCTCCTTTCTTCGCCGATGTCGGCCAGATCCTATGTATTCTCGAATATTATCGTCAACATGTTTATTTTACTGCTGCAAATCATCGTGACCTTGCTTGTCATGAAAAACGTCTTTGGCATAGATGCAGGCGTCTCGTATGGTCAAATGATTCTGCCGTTGTTCGTGTTTGCGCTGGGCGCTATCGCCCTTTCTCTGATGACCGTTGCCTTTGCGAAGAGTAGAGCAGGTGCTGGAGCGATTTCCAACCTGATCATTGTACCGTCATGCCTCCTGGCCGGCTGTTTCTTTCCAATGGAAATCATGCCGGACACCGTGCGCAAAATTTCAACATTCTTGCCTCAGCATTGGTTGCTCGATGCAGTGAATAAGCTTCAACAAGGGTATAGTCTGGGGAGCTTGTATTTGAACATAGCTATTTTACTCGCATTCGCTACGGTTTTTGCCTTGATCGCCATCTATCGGTTTGGGCGGAATAACGATAGCAGACAGTTTGTGTGAGAAAAATAGGAAGAGGTGGACTGTAATTTGACAAGGGATAATTCGAATCGTGTCGAAAGATGATCTTACTATGATAAAGCAAAGCAACTATAATCGGAGTCATTCAAAAGCACTCATAAGTAAGCATCTTGTGATTCTTCTCTTGTTTTTAGCATTTCTCCTAGGTCTTCGAACGTTTTGGTTTTCGTTTCATGCATCACCAGATCATCCGCAAGCGATTCAAGGGGTTCTTGATATGCGCGGGTGGGACTTTGAAAATTCCCCGTCCATTTCACTGGATGGGGAATGGGAGTTTTACCCTGATTCTTTCATCACGCATGAAGATTTCAAGCAATCATCGAATGACGAACGACAGTACCTTGAAGTACCTGGCAATTGGAGCAGCGCTTTTTCCAGGGCCTCTCCTTCACCGTATGGCTATGGTACATACCGTTTGCGGATTTTGGTCGATCAACCACTAAATCAGCCATACACCTTATGGGTTCCGGAAGTGGAAGCATCTTCTACCGTAGAGGTTAACGGAGAGATATTAGCCAGAATCGGAGTGCCTGCGACAACAGCGGAGGAGTACACGCCGCAGAAGGCATCCTTCACGGCTACGTACATTGCGGGTGATGCAAAGGTCATTGAAGTGCTTGTCCGAACGGCCAACTTTCATAATCCAATCGAAGGAGGCATCGTCAGATCGATTTACTTCGGGTCGCAGGCCGCTGTTGACACCGAACGTTGGTACTCTATCGGCTTCCAGATGGCAACCTTCCTCATCTTGTTGCTTCATGGCTTGTATGCCGGCATCCTGTACGTATTGAATGCCCGCCACAAAGAGTTTCTGGTGTTTCTTCTGTTACTTTCCTGCGTAGGGATAAAGACTGTTTCTGATTATGACAATCTGCTGTTACTTTGGCTCCCGATCGATTATACATGGTCGATCAAGGTAGAAGTGCTCGCCTACATATGGCAGCCTCTGCTGATGATATTATTGGTCAGGAGTCTATCTGATCAGGAGGAGAAAGAATACTCCAAGCCGTTTCGGGCATATCTTTCCGTGCTCAGTCTTTATTCAGCAGTCATCATACTGGGAACAGCACAATGGGTGTATATATTAGCTGGAACGCCATTTTTAGTCATTATTTATTTTGGTCCGTTATTCTTGTTTATTTTCAAAATCAGCCGCATGCTTATGCATGACAAGAATGATGCTGTGTTTTTGCTCATTGCTGCAACGAGTATTTTGTCCAATGTCATATGGTCCGCCATTATCGAATATAAAATGATCGATATCAAGTACGTGTATTATCCGCTCGACCTGATTGCTGCACTTGTCAGTTTTTCTGCTTACTGGTTCAAGAGATTCTTTCGCAATTCAGAGGAAAAGGCAAAGCTAACGGAGCAATTGAAAGAAGCGGACAAGCTCAAGGACCAGTTTCTCGCCCATACCTCGCACGAACTGAGGACGCCGTTGCATGGCATCTTGAATATCGCCCAAACTGTCGTCAACAATGAAAAGCATGTCATAGGTGGTCGGAGCAAGCAGGATATGGAGCTCTTAATCACGATCAGCCGCAGAATGTCGCATTTACTAGATGATTTGCTAGATGTCGTACGATTGCAGGACAAGCATATCGTGTTGCAAAAGAAACCGTTGCGTATTCAATCGGTTGTTTCCGGCATCATCAGCATGCTCACTTATATGGTAGAAGGCAAGCCTGTTCAACTGAAAATGGACATACCAGAGTCCATCCCGCCAATCTTGGCAGATGAGAAGCGGCTAGTCCAGATTCTGTTCAATCTTGTTCACAATGCACTGAAATTCACGGAAGAAGGATCTGTCGTCGTTTCGGCTAAGAGCATGGACGGACAGGTGGCGATCTATGTATCTGATACAGGAATCGGGATGGACGAGTATACCAAGGCACGTATATTTTTGCCGTATGAGCAGGGAGCTCAAGCAACGAACGACGGCGGAGGAATTGGCCTCGGTCTTGCTATTTGTGCCCAGCTGGTAGAGCTGCATGATAGTGAGCTAAGAGTCGACTCTGAACCGGGCAAAGGTTCGGTATTTCGCTTCTGGCTGCCCGCGGTTAGTACAGATGAGATGAAAGCAGCAGAGAGTCAATATGTGGAGCAGATAGATAAGAGTAATCAAATGACGGCTATTAATCAGCTGGGGCAGAGTGAAGCTCCAGATATTTTGGCTGTTCAGCAAACGGCTGCACATGCGTTTGTAGAAAGAAAGGCGAACATATTGGCCATCGACGACGATCCGGTTAACCTAAGGGTGCTGGATCGAATGCTCTCCTCCTCGCATTATCAAATTACTACGTGCGCATCGCCAAGAGACGCGCTCGATCTGCTTTTTACAGAGCAGTGGGATTTACTTATTATCGATGTCATGATGCCCCATATGTCGGGCTATGAGCTGACGCAAAGGGTCAGGGAGCATTTCTCTGTTTCAGAGCTTCCGATCTTGCTCTTAACGGCGCGCAGCCAGTCTGAGGATGTATACACCGGGTATTTGTCTGGTGCGAATGACTATGTTTGCAAACCAGTCGATGGCATGGAGCTGAAATACCGCGTCTGGTCGTTGACGACACTCAAGCAAACCGTCGATGAACGACTGCGTATGGAGGCTGCCTACTTGCAGGCACAGATTCACCCACACTTCTTGTTCAACACACTTAGCTCGATTATGGCGTTGAGTGACATTGATACAGAGAAAATGCGTAAACTCGGGGATGCGTTTACCGCCTTCTTGCATATCAGCTTTGACTTTTTGAATACAGGAAAACAAGTAGCACTCTCCCATGAGCTGGAGCTCGTCCAAGCGTATCTTTACATTGAAAAGGAACGATTTGGGGGGCGGTTACAGATCGTGTGGGAGGTTGAGCCTGGTATCGATCTTCACATCCCACCACTGACCATTCAGCCGTTAGTGGAGAATGCAATCAACCATGGTCTTCTTACCCAAATAGAGGGGGGAACACTCCATATCCGCATCGTCCGGCAAAAGGCTGCCACTCTTTTTGAGGTGAAGGATGATGGTATCGGGATGGAGGAAGCGACTGTGCGGCAAATTCTTGACTTGTCGAAGAAGGAAAGAGGCGGAATTGGCGTGTCCAACACGAATCGGAGACTGACGCAAATGTATGGGAAGGGCTTGCGCATTACGAGTAAGCCGGGTGAAGGAACAACGGTGTCGTTTGTGATACCGGATCGGACGCAATAGAGTGTGTGGCTGTTTTTGCACCCTGCATCACTGTTACTGGTGAAGCAGGGTGCTTTTCGCGTTTTCTATATCGAGGAATGCTGTTCACCCGCCCTTACATTCTACGGAATTACAATAGTTACAGTCATAGTCACCAAACCGATTACCATATATGGCACATCTACTACAATGGTAACAACAAAAAGCCCCACTCGGATTATTCGGATTCAACTCATTACATTCATCCCTCAGGTGATTACTTAGGTCTCTACGACGTTCCAGAGAAGGTCCATATTGTACCAAGCATCTAAAGGCTTTCTTGAGACCCTTCGATTTTTTTCTTTTCAAGAATGCCCCCATCCTTTCATGACAATCTAATACAGAATATGCCATGGTTTTTTCATTGATTGGACATTCGGCTTCTTCTGTTGAAAATTATGGAGAAATCATAAGGGGTTGAAAATCGACATCATTGTCGTTTATGATAATCTCATCAACAAAAACGACACTCATGTATATTTTGCTCAAAGGAGGCTGACCCAAAACCCCATGGCCCCAAAAGTAAGCGACGAATACAAAACCAAAAAGAAAATCGAACTGCTACAAGCGGCAAAACGTGTGTTTATCACAAAAGGCTATACACGGGCCACCATGCAAGACGTCATGGACGAGGCAGGCGTATCACGAGGAGCCTTGTATGCCTACTTTGATAATCTGGAGCACTTATATTTAGAGCTGCTGCAATTCAAGGATCAACAGGATGCACAATTTTTCGCGCCTGTTGATGGTGAAAGGTCTTGGCAGCAAATCACCAAATGGGTTAACAAGCAACAGGGCGAGATCGAGAAAATCGATCAAACACTGTCCAAGGCTAACTCAGAGTTTTTCCTGTCACTGAAGGATCAGCAAAAGCAACAGAGCTATCCATACATCACGACTCGCTATGAAAAAATGGTCGACGTGTTGACAGCTTTCTTCGCGCATGGGACAGCGACAGGTGAGTTCAAGCCAAAGCTACCACCTGAGGTGATCGCTCGCTATTTCATCTCGGTTATCGATGGGCTGATGCTGGATACCGCGCATTTGGGCCCAGACAAAACAAAGGTGCCCGAGCAGATAGAAGCACTGTTGTTTTCTTTGAGAGCGATGCTGGGACCGACTCAATAAGGAGGGGTACGAATGTTGTTTCAAACAGAGAGAATCTATTTGAGAAAAATGACGGGGGAGGACGTGGACGTCTACCACAGGTGGAGAAATGACGAAGAAGTCATGCGGACAACGAATCCGTCCATGGACGTCTATACGTGGGAAGATACGAACGGGTTTGTGAATCAGGTCATTCTGCATGCAAGCGCCTCGAAGAGCTATATGATCGTAGACAGCCAAACCAATCGACCGATCGGGATTACCTCTCTCATCCAAATCGACCTGAAAAACCGCAATGCGGAGTGCATCATCGATATTGGGGAGAAGGAGTATTGGGGAGATGGGTATGGACGAGAAGCGCTGAAGCTGCTGCTGGATTATGCATTCCTGGAAATGAATCTGCATCGGGTATCGCTGCGTGTTTTTTCTTTTAACGAAAGGGCGATCAAGCTGTATGAGAGGCTCGGATTCAAGCAGGAGGGGATCTCGCGGCAGTTTTTGTTTCGAGAGGGAAAATGGCATGATATTGTCCACATGGGAATTTTGCAGCAGGAATATATCTCATGAAAAGAGGCTGGGGGTACGATGGGTACCACCAGCCTTTTGCGTATGAAGATGTCTCTTATTTTCCGTCGTAAATCGGTACTTCCCACTTCACATTTTTGTGTTCAACCATGCGTTTCTCGGAAGTAATGATCAGTTGTTTAGGCAGGGATGTGAGGTTTTCCAAGAAGATGGAACCACCAAAAATCGCCCGGCCATTTTCATACTCAGTCTTGTCGATCAAGTAGTTTCCATCTTCGTACTTTTTCCCAGTCTCGTCTGTAATGGTCCAGTATTGATATGGACCCATAGCGGCAGTATCTGGAGAGAGAGTTGCCTCGAATGTCAGGTGGTAGCCCTCCACTTTGGTGGTAGACCCATCGTCATTTACGCGGTGATACCCGTCATAGCCTTCAAAATCAACGACCGCGTTTGGATCCTTTTGATGTTTTTTGAAAGTAAACTGATCTCCCTGGTCTTCCACTGTGATGACTTCTTTCTTTTCGAGGCGATTGGTGTCCAACTTGGCGTTAAGCTTAGCGGATTCCTCTGTATAAACAGACCCGAGCTTGAAGGTAAGGCTTTGGCTTTCATCGATTGGATAGAAGTAATGAAAGTCTCTTGCTCCACTCTCGGTGGATTGAGTATGCTCCCATTTCACATCCCTTGTCACATTACTTCTTTTGTTGGCTTCATGAATAACCGCAGTCGAATCCCAAGCAGCGACCACTGTGCCCTTGTCGTTCACCAGCTCATAGCTGTATGCGTTATTCTCGTTAGCAGCAAGGGCTCGATCAATGACCATCTCCACTCCGCTTGGCGCAAACGTAATTTGTTTGACGTTCAGCTTGAGTCCTTGTGGGGTCGTGTAGGCTTTGTTAATTTCATGTGTCTTCATTGCTGCTTTTGCTTTTTTCATATCGACAGGTACGGACAGCTTCCAGTTCCCCTTGATGTCATCTAGTTGCTTGATGTTAAACTCTACGATCAGCTCGTCTGGCACCTTGTTTACATCATCAAAATAGCTTCGCAGCTCGCGATCCAAGATCATAACACCATTATCGACAAACATGGAATGATCCCATTGTTTATTGGGGTATTGAGCATTTTCTTCCTTAGAGGGTATAAGGATGTTTCCTTGTTTGTCTTTGATGATGATAAGTGGCTCTTTGTTAGATCTACCCACCATTTCCGATATAAAGCTGTCTAATGCCTTGCCGTTCTTGTCTTTTAAAGAAGCTGCTATGCTAATACGCAGCGGGTCAGCCACCACTTCATGCACGGTAAAAGTGAGGCCTTGATCGGTCGCACTTACATCAACGGACTGCGCGAATCCATTCTTGGCTGCTTGAGCAATTCCTTTGTCCGCTAATTTTTCTAGTAAGCTATTGCTCACAGGTGCTACAGGATCAGCCTTGCCAATCGGGCTGTTCGTAAAAGCAGCATGGACATAACTAGAAAAGGTCGGGGAGACGAGCATTCCTCCCGAGACGACGATGGTTAATGCAGCGGCGGCAAGCGTCATTCTTTTCATGATCGTGATACTCCTTTGTTTCCACGCGGGTGGTTGATGTGAAGGGGTTGCAGGGTTCAATACTCTCACGGGATGAGGGGAGAGCATCTGAATAATCTTTTGATCCATATTTGGTGAGAGGGAGTTTTCCCACATCGTTTCTTCTGTTTGGTGCAGCTCATCGATCCATTGCTCCAGCTGGTGCTGGCAGTGTGTGCAATGATCGAGGTGACTTTCGACATTTCGTTTGTTCACTGGCGTTAAACGATCTTCCATGTAGGCGATCAGCTGTCTTTGCGTAAGGCAATTCAAAGCGGGGTGCCCCCTTTTTTCTCCGGCTTGCTTAGCTGGTCTCGCAGCTTTTTCCTGGCATAGGAAAGGCGCATTCTCACGGTATCTACGGACAAAGATAGTTTGTTGCCGATCTCTCGGTAGCTTAAATGCTGGAGATAATGCAAATCGAGAATCGCCCTATGGTTCTTGTCCAGTGTCATCATCTGCTGTCGCAAAGCATGACGCTGTTCTTTTTCCAGATAATCTTCCTCTGGGATCGGACATTCGTCTTTGATCTCGACATCGATCTCCGTTACGGAAGGCATCCGCTTTCGTTTTCGCAGCTCGTCAATCCCGCGATTGATCGCGATTCGATACAGCCAGGCAGAAAAGGAGCAATTGGGTTTATAATCTGGCAGACTATAGTACGCCTTGATAAAAACCTCCTGCACCATGTCTTCGGCATCATGAGAATGATGGAGCGTGCGCTGGAGAATCGAAGCGATTTTTCCCTTGTATTTATTGACGATCAGAGCATAAGCTTCTTTATTTCCTTGAAGAACCTCCGCAATGACCTCTCGATCGTCCTGCATGTTTGTTACCTCCTTGCAAAAAGGTGCTGCGCAGCTTTCCTTTTTGTGAAAAACGTCTCGACGTTTTTCGCTTGTGGTCAAACAAAACGGACAAAACCGTTTTGCTGTTCATTACTATAGACGATGAAGAGAGGGGACCCCTCTCAAACTTTTTCATGATTTTTCAAAATGGCATAGGAAGAGGATGCCTCTCTTCGTTTGATAGAAGGGCATCCTCTTTCCATTTTACCGTGTAATCCGATAAACCTCGCCACTCAACCGTCCTCGAATTTTATAAACCTCGCCGACGGAAACAGCTATATCCTTCACACCTTTAATCAAAATTTCTTGCTCCAGTCCTTCTACATACAGTGGGAAGTGATTTCCGCCAATATCGTGTGTAAATAATCTGTTTACACGCCCGATGACCTCGTGCAAGGAGCGAGCTCCAATATGGCTAAGCGATGGTTCCATACTATTATCCAGTTGGGTCAGATCTAAAGCACTAAATGATACATGTTCCATGTAGAGGGAGACGACAAGGTGATCATTGACCTTGGTATACTCTGAATATCCCCCCGCAAGCATGAAATCACCCGGGCAAAAATATTCAAACTGAAGCAAAAAGTCATTATTCAGCTTGCGTACGTGCAAATCCCTAACATTTCCGCCAAGCTTCACATCGGTAATGACGCATTCAAATTTGTCGTTTTGTTCCAAATAGGCTAATCTTCGGGTCATCTGCTGATTCAGCCATTTGAGATAATACGCTGCAAACGAATCACTGACGAAACGCGCACCCTGTCCATTACAGGTATCGATGTAGTACAGCTTTCCGGCAAGCTCACCTGATACAATCAGGACAATAAAATACCCGCAACCATCGTTATGTAAGGTGATGGTACCGTGAAGTGCCTCCGTAATCATCTGATCATATCCATCGTCCGTAATCGTATCGTCTTCTGCTTCGTCTAAATCATCGTCAAAGCAACGGTTACATTTGTCCAAGGAAAAGGGGAGACTCATATATTCTAAGCCAACAGTTTTTCGTAAGCTTTCTTCCAAGCACCCATTTGCATGTGACAAGGACAGGGGAAACTGTTTGGCATGCTTCCCGCCATTTCCGATGTAGAGCAGGAAATCTTTGTAGTCTTGCGGTAATACTATGTGAGCCGAGGATTCGAACTGTTCGATTTGCTCCAATGTCAATCGTTCATTCAAAACATACGGACAATTTCCGTCATAGAGGCTGTGATATTGATCCAGCATTTCTTTAACCTTTGTAATAAACGCGCTTTTGGGGGCGGTATCTTTCATCCTGTCTAGCACCTCAATTGTAAAGGAGTATATGACCTTGAGCCAAAACAACCATTCCATCGCGGTGATTTCTGACGTACACAGCAACGCCTTTGCATTAGAAGCTGTTCTGCACGACATAGATTCCCGCGGAATTGAAACGATTGTGAATTTGGGCGATACCTTATTTGGACCGCTTGATCCGATCAAAACAGCAGAGCTCTTGATGGAGCGAGCTGAAATCATCCACATCATGGGTAATTGTGACAGATATTTACTGGGAGAGCAAATGGAGTCAATGACCTTCCAATACGTGAAACCACTGCTTACAAAAGAAATGCTCAGCTGGATCGGGTCGTTTCAAAAGCAATGGACACAGGATGATCTCTTATTTTGCCACGGGACACCTTTTGCCGATGATGTCTATTTATTAGAGAACGTCGCTCCATACGGAATAGAAGACAAAAGTGCGAATGCGCTAATGATTGAGCTGACAGGTATCCAACAAAAAGTCATTTTTTGCGGACACTCTCATGTGCCCAAATCCGTGTGGCTCCCAGATGGGAAGCTCGTAGTAAATCCGGGGAGTGTCGGGTTGTCTGCGTATTTTGAAGAAACGCCGTACCCGCATTCGATGGAATCGAAGACGCCCCATGCCAAGTACGTCACGGTAAAAAAGCAAGGCGGCTCGTGGTTAGTTGAGCACGTATTAGTTCCGTATGATTTCGAGCAGGCAGCCAGAAAAGCAGAGGAAAACGGGCGCAGAGATTATGCCTATGCAATCCGAACGGGAAGAGCAGAGCTGTAGCATGTGGCTCATACAGCAAATCCATACCCCATGAAAAAAAGGAAGAGGACAAGTGCCCTCTTCCTTTTCCCTATTAAGCCTTTCCTGCTTCGCCCTCCGGCTTCTGTCCCATTTTCCCACTACGCAGTGGAATTTCCTTTAGGAACAGTGCGATGATGACAGCTATGCCTGCTACAATCGCCCCAGTCAAAAACGTAGTCGTAATCCCATAGCTCATGGCTTCCCGGATCATATCCAGCATGTGAGTAAACAGCGGCTGTAAATCCGGTGGCAAACTAGCCAGCGCGGCTTCAATTTTCGGCTGATCCAACAAATTTTGTGGATTCGTAAAGAGCGACAGTTTCTCTGCCAGGGCAGGATCGGCTGCTGCGGGATTGTTCACCTGACCCATGGCTCCCGACAGTTGCGTCATTTTCGCAGTCATGCTAGCACTCATGACGGTTCCCATGACAGCAATTCCAATGGTCCCACCGAGGTTGCGGAAAAGCTGCGACGTTGCTGTAGCAACACCCAATTGCTGTGGTGCGACTGCATTTTGCACCGTCAAAGAGAAGACTGGCATCGCAATCCCGATCCCCAAGCCGAGAATGATCATGTAGATCACGAGCAAGTAAATCGGTGTGGTTGGCGACATGAAATACATCAGCACCATGCCCAAGGTCATGACGAGAAGTCCACCCAGCGCCATCTTTTTATATTTTCCCGTCTTGGTCATGATTTGTCCGGCGATTGCAGAGGTCGCGAGCATGGCAATCGACATCGGCATCGCTACATAACCAGCCATCGTCGGAGAGATGCCTTTGACCCCTTGGACAAAGAATGGCACATAAATGATAGCGCCCATCATCCCTGCGTTGAGGAAGAATCCGACCAGATTAGAGACAGTAAAAATACTGTTTTTGAACAAGCCCAGCGGAAGCACGGGAGTCTTTACTTTCCTCTCAATCATAATAAACACGATCAACGCAATGATTGTGGAGGCAAACAGACCAATAATTTGCCACGAGCCCCAAGCGTGTTTGCCTGGGCCATTACCTGTCCATGAGAAGGCGAGCAGCATCGGTACGATGGTGAGTGTCAGGAACAGCGAACCGAAGTAGTCCACAGACTCTCCTTCTTGCTTCGGTACTTTTGGGAAATGAATCATGATCAACAGAAAGGCAATTACGCCAATCGGCAAGAAGATCCAGAACACCCAATGCCAGTCGAGATGGTCGACGATATAGCCGCCCATCAGAGGACCAAGCACACTGGATACACCGAAGACGGCACTCATGATTCCGCCCCATTTGGCGCGCTCGCGGGGCTCGTACAGATCACCCATGGCGGTAAAAGCAGTGGACATGATGATCCCGGCACCCGCCCCTTGAATGCCACGATACGTAATCAGTTGAAAAATATCGGTAGAAAACCCGGATAACAAGGCTCCGATACTAAACAACGCAATACCCGTCAAAATAAACGGTTTTCTTCCATATATATCGGAGAGCTTCCCAACCAGCACAGAAGCGACGGTTGAGGTCAGCAAATAAATCGTAATCGCCCACGAATAGTAATCCATGCCACCCAGCTTCGAAATAATACGCGGCATGGCAACCCCGATAATGGTCTGGTTAATCGCGGCGAAAAACATGGCCGTAATAATCGCGATCATAATCGTCACTTTCTTTTTCTCTGTCAGCTGTTGCAATCTTGATTCTCCTCTCTTTGTTGATCTATATTCTTCAGAACCTGGTGATAGATGCGGACTAAGTGTTGTTTGTCTTCATCAGATACGCCTGCAAAAAACTGTTCAATCGTGCTCCTTACTACGGCTTTGTATTGCCGCAGGATATCTTTTCCTTGATCGGTTATGTCCAGTTGCACGACGCGGCGGTCCGTACTGTCACGATTTCTCGTGGCATAGCCGCAAGCAATCAATTTATCAGCGAGACTCGTAACGGCTCCGGGGGTAATATTCATACGTACTGCAATAGAAGATGCTTTCTGCGGACCGTTCATATCTAGGATTCGCAAAAGCATCGCTTGTGATCCTGATACGAGTGGATCCAAACGCTTGTGTGACTCAGCCGAAACCTTTCGTTGGAGTTGTATATAAAGTTCTTCAAAATTGACTTGGCTTTGCATCGTACCCTCTCCTGTTTTTATTGCTTAATTGTATATGGCGTTAAATGTTTACCCCCTAAAACATTTATGAGTATACATCGATTCATGAAGGAGAGTCAAATTAACCTTTTACCAATTTGACCAATTCAGGTGGTCATTATGTGATCAATTTCTCATGAATCGGGGAAAAATACTATTTTTCGACCGGACTTCATGGAATTTTCAGAGTTGCGATGCTACAATCAGTTTTGGCATTCTTTTCATCTTAGATAAATAGATAGGTGGGATTTTAACGTGTTTGGGAAAAAATTAACCAGCGCATTGCTCGCTACAGCGCTGATCTGCCCGATGTCGGCTTTTGCCGCCCAAGGGACAAAACAGCCAGCAGATGTCGTATTAACGAACGGTGCGGTCTACACAGTGGACAATAAGGACAGCTGGGCAGAGGCAGTGGCCATTCGCGGTGATGAAATCGTCTTTGTCGGCGCAGATGAATATGCGAAAGCACACATCGGCAAGAATACGAAAGTAATCGATCTGAAAGGCCAAATGGTATTGCCGGGCTTTATTGACAGTCATACGCATGCAAGCAAAACGACGGGACTCATTTACTCCATTGATTTGTTTGACGGAGGCTCTGTCGAGGAATACGTTGCGACCATCGGGAAATTCGTAAAAGACCATCCAAACGAACCAGCATTGCAAGGACGCGGCTGGAGCAATCCGGTAGTGCCTGGTATCGGTCCGCGCAAGGAAGTATTGGATAAAATCGTGCCAACGACTCCAATCGCGCTGACCTCCGATGATGGACATTCTTTGTGGGTGAACTCGGCAGCATTGAAGCTGGCCGGAATCACGAAGGGCACGCCAAACCCTGAGGGCGGCATTATCGAGCGTGATCCGAAAACAGGAGAACCATCTGGAACGTTGCGGGAAAGCGCAATGAATCTGGTGCTTTCAAAAATCGGCGGATACACCGTGCAGCAATACAAGTCTGGAATTGAAGCCTACCAGGAAAAAGCCGTTGAACGCGGTGTAACGACAGTGCGCGACCCGGATATGCTGCGCTATCCAAACGTATTGGAAGCGTACGAGGAGCTCGCGAAAGAGGACAAGCTGACCATCCGCTTCCGTAATGCGTTGACAGCGAATCCAGAAAAAGGACCTGAGCAGATCGCAGAATTTGTAAAAATCCGTGAGCGTAATCAAAATCAAAATCCGTTATTCCAGGTGAACGCCGTCAAAATCTTTTTGGATGGAGTCGTAGAAGGCGCCACAGCTTACTTGGAAAAGCCGTATGTCCATAAGGAAACAAACGGAGAATTAATCTGGAAGCCAGAGGTTTACAATCAAACAGCAGCCGCAGTAGACAAGGCAGGCTTCCAATTGCATGTCCATTCCATCGGGGATGCTTCTACCCGCATTGCACTAGACGGTATGGAGCTCGCTGAGAAACAAAATGGCAAGCATGACGCTCGCCACTCGCTCGTTCACTTGCAGCTGGTCAATGAAACAGACATCGAGCGCTTCAAAAAGCTGGGTGCAGTCGGAATCGTGCAGCCATTCTGGTTTATGCAGGAAGAGGGGTACTACGATGAGATCGAAGTGCCGTACTTGGGCCACGAACGCGCAGAAAAAGAATACCCGATGAAGAGCTTCCTGAAAAAAGGGGTGCATGTAGCTTCTTCGTCTGACTACATCGTAACGCCGGAATTCAATCCACTGCACGGCATTCAACAAGGTATTACCCGGATCGAGGAGGGTGTAACCGATCCGAGCAAAATTGCCAACCCAGACGAGCGTGCAACGCTTGCAGAAATGATCGCCAGCTTCACGATTGATGGTGCTTACGCCAACCACGTGGATGACATCACAGGCTCGATCGAAGTCGGCAAGAAGGCAGATCTCATCGTGCTCGATAAAAACTTGTTTAAAATTCCAGCCACTCAAATCAAGGATGCGAAAGTCGTGCTGACCTTGGTTGAAGGGAAGGAAGTTTATCGTCAGAAGGAAGCAAAGTAAGAGGGGAAAAATGGCTGTCCTTGTTGAGGCTGCTGTAAAAGTTAAAACAGTAAAAATTTTGGAGATACGAGTATCTCTCCTTAAACGCGAAGCGAGCCTTAGAAGCGATTCTTGAGGCTCGTTTTTCTTATAACTTGATACCCCCACCAAGAGATTTTCATCGAAAAACGGTGTCACCATGGTTTACGGGATATGATGCAGGAGACAACCCGTGTATGATGAATAATTGATTGATTTAATGTAGTCAAGGAGGAGGGACATTTCAGATGTTGAAGGATCTCATGACAACAATTAGCCATATAACAGGTGTGGAGTTTGTACAAGCCTCAAAAGAAGAGATTGCAAAATTAGAGTCACTCAATTTGCCTGAAGATTTCACGAACTATTTTTCTCAATATAATGCAACCAGAGTATTCGACTTAGGCGATTTAAGGATATGGTCAATTGCCGACGTACTGATAGAAAATTATGAATTAGTTCCGGGAAGAGATGTATTCAAATACAAGTATATTGTTTTTGCATCTAACTCATTGGGAGATGCCTACTGCTTTGACCTAAGCAAAGAAGGGATAGAATACACGTTAGATAACACCCCCATTGTCAAGTTAGATCATGAAGAAGACTATGAAATAATGAATAAACAACAAGTCAGTGAGTACGCTGAAAAGATTGCTGATAACTTGGTGATGTTCTTACAGAATGAGTTGAAGGAGAGCGATTAGGGATTACGAACTTCTCTCCCTGAACGGAAACGAGCCTTTGGAGCAATTCAACAGGCTCGTTTTTCTTACAACTTGATCCTTTCATCGAAAAACGGTATCACCATGGTTTACGGGATACGGTGCAGGAGACAATCCGTGTACTGATGAAATAATTAATTAATTAATTTAAGTGTAGTCAAAGAGCGCATCCAAAATGCTCCCCCTTGAACGACCGCTTTTCGCTAAATGAGCAGTACGATATCAATGACCGTTTGTATGTCGAAAACAAGAGCAATCGGAAAAGGGATAATCCCTGAAAACAGCCAAAAACGCCCGAAATTGAGGATTCAGACGTATGCTTTCATAATGCCTATTATCGGGACCCAACCAGCGTCCGGGGACTCAATTATGTTTGTATTCGTATCCTTTGGGTTTAAGCGTTGAATGTAAAGTTATTATTTTTCCGTTTTTTTCAGTATAAAAGTATTTTACATCGGGTTCATCAGCAAAAATAACTTCTACACTATAGAGCGGAAGCTTCCCAACAACGCCATCTACACTAACTATTGTTTTCTCATCAATATTTTTCTCGGTAATGAGATGTTGGCGTACCTGACTCTCTAAGCTTAACAAAGTTCCTTGAACATATATAACTGGAACAGAGATAAGGATTAAGCCTAGGAAAACTATAATCATTATTTTTTTGTTCATTTTGGTTATCCCCCCAAAAGTGATTTATATGGCCTTTGATAAACCACAATGTAGGACCGGACTACGATATAATTCACGTTCATCCAAAAGAACCCGTGATCGGTTCTAAGTGGGGGTTCAACCGAGATATACACGCCATATCTCGATTATAACCCAAATAAA
This sequence comes from Brevibacillus sp. HB2.2, assembly GCF_013284275.1. NCBI lineage: Bacteria > Bacillati > Bacillota > Bacilli > Caryophanales > Paenibacillaceae > Brevibacillus > Brevibacillus sp. HB2.2. The sequence continues at coordinate 40,869 of NZ_JABSUV010000022.1, read as the reverse complement.
GGGAAAATTATAAAGAAGAAGCCTTCTTTCCATACATCTAAAAGCCCATTTTTTGTGGACTGACAAACAGGGAGGGAGAGGATTATCCCTTGCTTTTAGGGAATCATTCATACCATTCAGATTCAAGCAAATGTGGAGGTGTCCGATTTGACTCAAACAGAAGGAATCAAAACGATCAAACTGGAGATGAACGCGGGAGGCAATCCATTCGTCGTCCACACCGCAGTCCTATGGGATGAGAATGAAGCCATTCTTGTGGATACAGGTATCCCTGGACAATTGGAGCTGATTCAGAACGTACTGGTGCAAGAAGCGATTCCTTTTGAAAAGTTGACGAAAATCATCATTACCCATCAAGACCGTGATCATATCGGCAGCTTGCCTGAAATAGTAGCAGCAAAGGAAGGAAGCGTACAGGTGGTTGCTCACGAGGTAGCGATTCCGTATCTGGCAGGAGAAACACCCTTGATCAAAAGTGGGGTACTGGCCCCTCCGGTAAAAGTGGATCATGCCGTACAGGATGGCGATGTTCTCCCTTACTGTGGAGGTATCCGGGTGATTTATACGCCCGGTCATTCCCCAGATCACATCTCTTTGTATCATATTCCCAGTAAGACGTTGATTTCAGGAGACGCCCTCACAGCACAAGATGGGGTACTGATGCCCTTCAATCCCGAATTCACGCCAGATCAACCGACAGCTCTGCAATCGATCCGCAAACTGCTCGAGTTCGATATAGAGACAGTGATTGCCTATCACGGCGGCGTTTGTACAGGGGGTATCAAACAACGACTAGCGGAAATCGTAGCAAAGGAGGGCATGGATTCAGATGAACATCCGCAGAGGGAAAGGACAAGAAGCAAGTGAACTGAGTGAGCTAGCCTATCGCTCCAAAGCTTATTGGGGGTACAGTGATGAATTCATGGAGGCCTGTCGCGACGACCTGACGCTATCATCTGCCTACATCGAGACGCAGGAAGTATATGTGTTAGAGGACGAGGGGAGCATCAAAGGCTTCATGAGTTTGGAAAAGGATGCAGAGCAAGAGCAGTGGCTATTAGGCTATTTGTTCATGGAACCGAAGGCAGTTGGAAAAGGTTACGGAAAGGCTCTGTGGCAGCACATGGTGGAGGTGGCACAAAAGCTGGATATCCCAGTCGTCACCATCCACAGCGACCCGTACGCAGAGTCGTTTTACTTGTCGAGAGGGGCAAAGCGGGTAGGAGAAATCGCATCTACCGTTTTCCCGGGCAGAACATTGCCGTTATTGGAAGTAGAAATCGAAAAGGGACGGAGTGTGGAATAGCTGCACTCTATTCCAAGCAGCATCAACGCTCAAGCATGTAAAATGCTTGGGCTTTTACGCTTCCTTCCTTATTTCACGATTTTATACCGGATCGCCTTGGCAACTGCCTGTGTACGATCTTCTACGCCCATTTTCTGCAAAATCCGATGGATATGCGTCTTGACGGTTCCACCTGAGATAAGCAGGTGCTGCGCAATTTGATCATTCCGTTTACCGTGGGATAGCTGCTCAAGTACGTCCCGTTCTCGATCGGTCAACTGATCAAACATGACAAGGGGTGGAAGCGCAGAGTCACAGTCGGCATCAGAGTCAGGCTCGTGATTCTTTTGTTGAAATTGTAGAACCTCCGCTAGAGCCTTGGCAGCTGTAGCCGTGTAGAACAGTGCCTCTCCCTGATGGGCCCTGCGAATGAGGTCCAACATCTCCTGTGAATCGGAATCCTTTAGCATATACCCGACAGCACCAGCGCGAATACCGTCTACGATGTAATCGTAGGTGTCAAAAGTAGTGAGGATTAATACTTTTATCGAAGGATGGAGTCGAGTGATTTCGCGTGTTGCATCGATTCCTGACATATTCGGCATTTGTACATCCATTAAGACTACATCAGGAATGATTTCCCCTACGATCTTCACGGCTTCTTCCCCATTAGAAGCCTCCCCGCTTACCTCCATATCCTTCTGCATATTGATGACATATCCCAATCCTTGGCGGATCATCGTTTGGTCATCGACCAGTACCACACGAATCGTCTCTTTTTTGTTTTGATTTTCCATGCTGGCATTCCTCCGTATTATCGCTATGTGTTTATCAAAGCGGAAAGCTGATGTCAATTTGAAAGCCGTGGGGCTCTCGTATGGAATAGGAAAGGTCTCCGTTTAATTCCTTGGTTTGTTCTGCGATACCTGTTAAACCAGAGCCGAGCTTGATTTTATGATGATTTGTCATATTCCCATTGTCCCAAATGGCCAGGAATAGGTAGTTTTGCTTTTTTTCAATCGTGATGAAAATTTCTGTTGCATCAGAATGTCGTATGGAATTGGTAATCGCTTCTTGGAGAATCCGGTAAAGCGTAATAGTCATCTGCTGAGAAAGAGGAATGTCTGGATTAGGACTGATCAGCTGCATTTTGATGTCGGTATGCTGTTGGGCTCGTGATAAGAGTATACGCAGTGGTGTGATTCCCAGAGAGGATTTGTCTGCAGCCAATGTATGTACAGACGAGCGTATATCATCGAGGCTTTGCTTAGATACCGTAAGCATGTCTCGGACAGCCTCCTGTGCGTCACTCGGTCCTCCTTGCAGCATGTATTTCAAAGCATTCAATTGAACGATTAAGGATGTGAGACTGTGTCCCAAGGCATCGTGAACATCGCGGGCGATTCGGGTCCTCTCCTCAAGGACAGCGGCACGAAGTGTATTCACAGAGGCCTCTTGAAGCTCAGAATGAGCTTCTTGAAGTCCAACATGCGCCTCTTGCAATTGTTTCAGATGCTGCTGACTCGATTCCTTTGCTTGATTTTGAATAGATAGTCCTCGTGCCCCGAGATACCATCCCATATAGGTCACGACATAGCCGATGACCTCCTCAAACATATAGTCTTTATGAAAGAACATGTAAGAAAAGGAGCATGCACCAAAAAAAATCGCGTAGTACAATGCTCGGCGTTCAAGGATATGGAATCCAATAAATGCCACCAATGGCAAGGATATACCGACTTCTTGCCCTACATATAGAACCTTTATAAATGACACGGTACCAATAACGATAATGGCGATGTCTTTTTGAAATGGTTTCCAATTTTTTTTGGGTCTGAGAAACATCAGCAGGTAGCAGAAGGTGATGATCATCGAGATGATAAATGGAATGGTGGGTTCATGAATGTAAGCACTTGGAATGAGAAAAAATGAGATCAATACAAAAAAACAAATGAGCAGGAAACGGGAGCGTAAAGATGCAGTTGAAGCGTTCAAGAAGACAACCTCCTTTCTTGGTATACGTACCCATTATAGTTTCATTTTAGCATGCGCTGTCGTCTATCTCCGGGTGTACGGTCTTCTATCTCTGGATAGATAAAATCAAATTCTACAATTTGACTACCCGATAGACTTCGGGGACGAATCGTATAAGTACAATTTGATCTATGGAGGGGAACACCCCAAACGATAGTCCGAAAAATAGAGAATGGGTAGGAGGCTTTTATGAACGAACTGTTTCAGTTAGCGAAGATTCTAAGAGAAACGAGCACCGTATTTACCACGCTTTCCATGCAAGCTTTGGATTCAAGTGATATCACCTGGCAACAAGTTCTCATTCTAGAGCAAATCGCGATCAGCCCGAAAACAATGGGAGAAATCAGCAAGGCGATTAATCTTTCCTATAGTACGACCTCAGGTTTAATCAGTCGGCTGGAACAGATGAACTTGGTACGCAGATTTCGCGATGAATCGGATCGGAGAATTGTGTGGGCAGCATTGACGGAGCGTGTACCAGCGAATTGGACGGAAGAAGAAGGAAGTGCTTGTACACCTATATTGCTGCATTCCTTGCGCGCGCTTATTTTGGAGAAAGAAATACTGAGCTGATACGCTGAGCTCCCTACAAACGAAGAGGTGAGAAAATTTTGAATATATCAGAGCTGTCCATTAAACGTCCAGTCACGATGATTATGATATCCATAGCCATCTTCATTTTTGGTTTGGTTACCTTTCCTCGCTTGGCTATTGAATTGATGCCATCGCTGAATGCTCCTGTCGCCGTAGTTGTTACCTCTGTGGAGGGGGCGGCTCCAGCTGAGGTAGAAAAGCTGGTTACCAAGCCGATCGAAAATGCACTAGGCACGGTTCCGAATTTAGACAAGGTCACATCAACCTCTGTGAACGGCTCCTCCTCGGTCATCCTCCATTTCAAGTGGGGAACAGACATGGATCAAGCGACGTTGAATATGCGAGATAAAGTAGATTTGGTCCGAGGGAGCTTGCCTGAGTCAGCTGGTTCACCAAGAGTGTTGAAATTTGATCCGACAAGTCAGCCGATACTTGATCTGGCTGTAACTGGCGATCAAGATGTCAACAAACTGAAAAAAATCGCGGACGATGTAATCAAGGCCCGTTTGGAACGAATTAACGGTGTTGCTTCTGTCACGGTCACGGGTGGGCAAGAGCGAATTGTCGATATCATCGTAGACCCAGCCAAACTAGCCGCCTATGGATTGACATTGGATCAAATAAAGGCAGCACTAGAAAACAGCAATGTATCAGGATCAGCGGGTGCGATACGGGAAGGTGACGCAAAGACCAGTATTCGCGTGCAAGGAGAATTCACCAATGTGGACACCATTGCACTCACGCCGATCTCTGTTGGTGGGAGCTTCATCCGATTGAGTGATATTGCCAACGTAACAGACACCATCAAAGAAGTGACCAATCTGAGCTACATTGATGGAAAGCCAAGCCTGGGAATTTCCGTGATGAAAGGCACAGGCGGCAATACGATCAAAATCGCAAAAGACGTAAAGGCTGAGCTGGAGAAGATTAATAGCACGCTTCCAGCAAATGTAGAAACAAGTATCGTTCTCGATACCTCTACCTATATCCAGAGTTCCGTTGACAACACGGTAGTACATGCTCTTGCAGGTGGTGCCATTGGCGTACTCATGCTGTTCTTCTTCTTGGGCAGTCTGTCGTCTATGCTTATTGCGGTCATTGTCCTGCCTGTATCGATCATATCAACCTTCCTGTTGATGTATATGACAGGCCAAACAATCAACCTGATTTCCCTGGCAGGTCTCACGCTCGGATTGGGATCATTAGTGGACTTCGCGGTTGTTATGCTGGAAAACATTTTCCGTCAGCGGGAACAAGGCAAAGGCATGATGGAAGCGGCATTGGTTGGTTCCAAAGAGGTAGGAACCGCGGTGATGGCATCCGCATTGGCACAAATTTGCGTATTCTTACCGATTGCACTGACAGAGGGGATTGTTGCTGAGCTTTTCGCACCGTTGGCATTGACGGTCGTTTTCTCACACATCGCAGCACTCGTTTTCACCTTCTTGCTGGTGCCAATGATGAGTGCTCGCCTGTTAAAAACTGTCCCGGAGCATACAAATCATGAAAACTATCGAGGCTTCAATCCACTAACCTGGTTTAACATCGGATTCCATAAGGTAGAAAAGGGCTATCAAAGGGTACTCAAATGGGCATTGGGTCATCGAAAAACCGTGATTGGATCTGCTTTTGCCATGTTGATTGGCTCTTTGATGCTAGTTCCCACTCTCGGAGCAGGGTTTTTCCCGGATATGGACCAAGGAGTAATCCAAGTAGAGATCAAGCTGCCGAAGGGTACTGTCTTGACGGAAACAGAAAAAGTAATGAAGCAAGTAGAAGAAGTGGTCAATCAAGTGCCAGAAAAGAAATTGGTCAAGTCCTCGGTCGGGGGTGGCGACGGTATTTCAGAGAGCGGTGCATCCACTTCTCATAACGCAACGATCGAACTGCACGTAGGAGAGATTACTACGAGACAGCGATCGACAGAGGCAATTGCTGTGGGCCTGCAAGAGCAAGTCAAGCATATTGCAGGAGCAGATATCAAGGTGAAATCCCTTTCCGGTGGTATGGGGGGCGGAGCAGCCATCTCGATTGAAATTCGCGGAGATGATCTGGACGTCTTAACGGAACTGAGCGAGATTGTAAAAGGGGAAATAGCCAAGGTACCGGGAACGATGAACGTATCTACCAGTGTTAAGGAAATGAGTCAGGAGTTCGATGTGAAGGTCGATACAGAGAAGGCGAGCTTGTACGGGTTGACAACAAATGAAATCCTTTCTGCTGTGCGAACTTCTTTCCAAGGTCAAACGGTTACCCAGTATCGTACGGGCGAAGATGAAATTGATATCAATCTCAAGCTGCCAGAAGATTATAAGGAAGATATCAATTACTTGAAGAACCTGCGTATTTCCACGCCAACAGGCGCTCAAATCAGCCTCACTTCCGTGGCGACCATTAGCAAAGTCGATGTACCACCATCGATTGAGCGCAAAAACATGACGCGTGAAGTGACGGTCACAAGCGATTTTATCGGGGATAACCTGCAAGCAGCCGCGACGGAGGTTACGAATATCATCAATAAGCTGAATGTTCCGGATGGTTACACCATCGAAATGGGCGGACAGAGCGAGGATATGGGAAATTCTTTTGTGAATCTGGGTCTCGCGATCATCTTGTCCGTCGTGCTTGTGTACATGGTCATGGCTGCTCAGTTTGAATCACTTTTCAGTCCATTTATCATCATGTTCTCGGTTCCTCCGAGCCTTACTGGGGTCATATTGGGGCTTCTGTTTACAGGAACACCTATTACTGTATCTGTTTTGATCGGGTACATTTTGCTGATCGGTCTGGTCGTGAACAATGCGATTGTGTTAATCGATTTGATCAATCAGTTGCGTGCAAAAGGTTGGGAGCTACATGAAGCGATTTTACATGCAGGACCTGCTCGTCTGCGTCCGATTTTGATGACAACCCTCACGACGATTATGGCTATTGCTCCGCTCTCCGTTGCTGCTGGGTCTGGTTTAGAACTGCAAGCGCCCATGGCTACTACCGTCATGTATGGCTTGATTTTCTCCACCATGATCACACTCATACTCGTACCTGTGGTTACCGTGTGGTTTGATGAGATGGGACAAAAGAGACGCAACAAACGAAAGCAAAAGCAGGAAAAGAAAATCCGTACTACGTTAGAATCGACAAATGCATGAGAAAAGAGGAGGAACCATTCATGATCATAAATAAAAGAATCGCGATTGTGGCGCTACTTTCCCTTACCTTGATCACAGGCTGCGCAAGCCAGGAGGACGCAGCGACGACTGCTGCCCCTCCAGCAGAAACGGTTACCCCTGTACAGGTTGCAACGGTGGCACACGGCGTGGTCACATCGGAGGCTGGACTGACTGCAAAATTGGCACCAAGTGAGGAAGTCCAAATGTCACCAAAAACTAGCGGGAAAATTGCATCACTCCCAGTAAAGCTGGGTCAGGCCGTAACAAAAGGACAATTATTGTTTACACTCGATACGAATGAGTTGTCTAACAGTGTAAGAGAGCAAGAAGCAGCTCTCCGTGTGGCAAAAGCGAACTTAACCCAAGCAGGCAGTACCTCTAACCAAAGCTTGGTTGAAGCACAAAATGATTTGACGGAAGCAGAACGAGCGCTTGCTGATGCACAACTGAATCAACAACGTAATCAGAAGCTGCTCGCAGAGGGAGCGATTGCTACTGAGAAAATGGAAGAGGTAAATACAACGCTCACAAAAGCCCAGATTTCCTATGACAATGCAAAGCAGAAGCTGCAAGGCGCGAAACAAAAAACGGGTGTGCAAGTATCGGCAGCGAGTGTAACGGAGTCCGAGGTCAGACTGCAAAATGCTCGTGAGCAACTGGCGAATGCAAAGGTTGTCTCCCCCATCGATGGATTTGTCGCAAGCGTGACCGGAGCAGTAGGGCAGATGGCAGGCCAGCAACCTATTGTGACCGTCGTCAAAACGAATCCACTTGTGGTCAAAGCGAATTTGTCTGAAGCAGATGTGACGAAAGTAAAAGTAGGAACAGTCGTCAAAGTAAACGTGCAGTCTACAGGCAAAACGATTGATGCAAATGTAACGGCGATTAGTCCGGTCATGGATTCGCAGCTCAAAGCCTATCCAGTAGAAATCACGATCCCGAATGCTTCACATGAATTGAAGTCCGATATGGTCGTGAATGTTACCTTCCCGCAAGGTTCAGAAGGAGCGAAGTCACTGGTTATTCCTCGCAAGGCCGTATTTGAGCGTGAAGGCAGACAATACGTGTTCAAGCTGGAAGGGGAAACAGCTAAGCAAGTGGAAGTGTCAACGGGCAACTCGACAAGCGAGTTGATTGAAGTAGTATCCGGCCTAGCGAATGGAGATAAAGTCGTGGTAAAAGGACAGACGCTGCTTGCAGATGGCGGCAAGGTGAGTATTCAGGAGTAAGTAGATAGGGAAGAAAAAGAGGCGGAGCAGATCCGTCTCTTTTTGTTATGAAATGGTAAAAACATTTACTCTACCAAATATGCCAAACAGAGTATAATTTTAGCTATGATCAATTGGGAGCAATGAGGGGATAAGGAGTCATACATGATTATATCTGCAAAACTGTGCAAAGGAATTGCACTGCTCATGACAGTCGTGTTCGTCTCTGGATGCTCGATGTTTGCGAGCAAAGATGAATCCACTGAGCGCCAGAAGACAGAGAAGAAACAGACTATCACTCGTTACACGGGTGAAAAAAGCAAGGTGCTGCCTTATGTATACACGGGGCGCAAGGAACTGGCCCTGACGTTTAACGGCATGGGCGACGATAAGATGATGAAAAGTCTTTTGGAGCAGCTAGATGCCCATAAGATCAAAGCCACTTTTTTTCTGCCGGGTATGCGTGTCGCCGAGGAGCCAAGCATTGCCAAGGACATTTTGTCCCGCGGTCATGAAATCCAGAACAACACATTGAATCAACTGGATATGAGCAAGCTCAGCTACGAGCAAATTTATCGGGAGATTCAGTTGAGTAATGAAGTCATCAAACGCGAGACGGGTATTTCCCCTCGCTATGTGAGAACCAAATCTGGTGATGTGACGGATGACGTCCGTTTGGCAGCCGCCCATCTCGGGATGGAAGCGGTCGTCAGCTATAACATCAACCCGAAGGACCGTGATTTGCAAAAAGACGCCAAAACCATTGGAGATTACATAACTCGCTACATGTCCAGAGGCAGCATTATCTCACTCAATACAGACATCAATCCTGAGGTGATCCCAGCCATTCCGTTGATCGCCAAGGCAGCAGCGGATATCGGCTACCAGTTTGTCCCGCTCAGTGAGATGGTGAAAAACGGCGGTGAACGCAAGCCGTTGGAACAAATACCAGGCTTTGACGCAGTAAAACTGAATCCGCAATTCGAAAATGCCGAGTACGAGATCATCTCTCAGGTCGACACAAATAAAAAACAGATCGCGCTCACCTTTGACGACTGGGGAAGCGACAAAACCGTAACGAAACTATTAGACATTTTGGCAGAGCATGATGTGAAAGCGACGTTCTTCTTGCGGGCAAAAGGGGTGGAGAACAATCCAAATTTGGCGAGAGCGATGGTGGAGAGTGGTCATGATGTGGCCAACCATTCGTATAGCCATCCGGTCATAACGACGCTGACAGCGGAAGAATTGCAGAAGGACGTGGTCAAAGCACACCAGGTCATTACCGAAGCGATCCAACAGCAGCCTGTCATGCTGTTCCGTCCGCCGACTGGCGTAGTAGACGATCACACAGCCAAAGTGATTGCAGCTACGGGATACAAGGTCATTGCGTTGTACGATGTCACCACATTAGATTGGGACAATAAAAACAGCGCCCAAGATATCGTAAATGGCGTCATGAGCAAGACGAAAAATGGCAGTGTCATTTTGCTGCATATGCTCGATGACATCCACACGATTGAAGCACTCCCGATTGTACTGGAAAGCCTGAAAAGCAAAGGCTACACCTTTGTAAAGATGGACGACATGATCAAACAAAGACGCTCCGGCAACTAATCCCTTTCTCAGAAAGGGATTTTTTTTGCCTTTTTTCGCAAAGCTCGGGCGATTGACAGTAAAAATACTCTTTGTTATAGTTTTATCGATAATGATAATCAATATCGTTCATGACATTACTTACATCTATCTTACAAACGTACATAAGGGAGGCTCATTATGCTTACGAACCAAACAGTAAAGGCTCTCCTTGCTGTCATTTTGGTGTTCTCGCTTTTTTTGACGGCATGCGGTGGAGCAAATACGGCAACGCAAGCACCCGCAACGGATTCTGCTTCCAAGCCAGCTGACAAGTCAACAGCAGCCCCTACTGAGAACAAAATGCGCAGCATCGAAACACCCAAAGGGACCATTCAAATTCCTGACAAGCCACAACGTATTGTGACGGATTACTACGCAGGCGAGTTGATTGCAGTAGGCGGAAATGTAATCGGCGCAGAGACGGAAGCTTTTAAAAGCCCGTTTACCGTTGAACCATTAAAAAATGCGCAGGACGTGGGTAGCCCGCGGATCAATGTGGAGAAAACGTTAGCGCTGGCTCCTGACCTCATCGTCGTCATGTATGATGACAATTATGAAGCCTTGTCCAAAATCGCTCCAACCGTTTATCTCCCGTACGGTACGGCGACCAACATTTACGATACGGTCAAATTGTTCGGAGAAGTGGTTGGCGACAAAGAAAAGGCAGACAAGTTCATTGTGGAGTTTGACAAAAAGGCTGCCGAGGGGCGCGAAAAGCTGAAAGGCATCGTGGATGAGAATGCAACGGTTGGTCTCTACGAGCTGACGAACAAAGGAGATTTGTGGATCTTCGGCGATCACGCTGGGCGCGGTGGTCAAACCGTGTACAATGCATTGAAGCTGAAAATGCCGCATGCAGACAAATCCAAAGAGCAAACCTTACAGCTGTCCATGGAAACCTTGCCAGAATACGCTGCGGATTACATGTTCGTGACTTTCTACAATCCGGAAAAAAATAGCGAAGCCTTGAAAACCTTACAGGAGTCCGCTGTATGGAATGCTACCCCTGCCGCGAAAAACAATCAGATTTTCTACAACGACTACGATACATTCTATCGGTATGATCCAATCGCGATCACAGCACAGATTGATATGTTCGTAGATATGCTGATCAAAAGACACGAAGAGAACAAGAGCAAAAAATAGATCACAAGAAAAGTCATCCCTCGCCGGATGACTTTTTTTCGTCTCACGTAATAAACCTTACAAAATGTAAAGAAAACTGTAAGGAACATCAATAGCTCCTATTCTGGAATTTGGTTACAGTTAATAGCGACCGAAACAACGAGCGCTAGCCAATAGATAGAATGGAGGAACGTAAGAATGAGTACTGCTGTACTAGAAGTGAAAGACGTTCAAAAAATATATGGGACAAAAGGTGAAAGCCAGTCGCATGCCTTAAAAGGCGTATCGATGACCATAGACAAAGGTGAGTTCGTGGGAATCATGGGGCCATCCGGTTCGGGTAAGACGACTTTGCTCAACGTGATTTCCACACTGGATCGTCCAACAGAAGGCTTCATTGAGATTGCGGGAACGAACATTACACAGATGAAGCGTAATCAGCTCGCAGATTTTCGTTCGCAAAAGCTCGGCTTCATTTTTCAAGATTTCAACCTGCTAGAGAATTTGTCCGTATATGAAAACATTGCATTGCCGCTGTCTCTGCAAGGTGTCCCTTCCAAAGAGATCAGCAACAAAGTAAGTAAAGTAGCACAAACACTCGGGATCGAAGAGATTTTGCAAAAATATCCGGTTCAAATTTCCGGGGGACAAAAACAACGCGCCGCGGCAGCACGCGCACTTGTGCATGATCCTGCGATTTTGCTGGCGGACGAACCGACAGGCGCCCTCGACTCAAAGAATGCGAAAAGCTTGCTGGAAACGATGACGGATTTGAACGAGAACCACCAAGTATCAATCATGATGGTTACGCATGACGCCTTTTCTGCGAGTTATTGCAAACGGATCTTGTTCATTCAGGACGGCAAGCTGTACACCGAGATTCAACGTACGGGAGATCGTCAGCAATTTTTCAAACAAATTCTGGATGTACTGGCCGAGCTAGGTGCATCACATGATGTACGCTAGGAGGTAACGTTTCATGCTTTTCAAGCTATCCTTGTCCAGTATGCGGAAGATGATGAAGGACTACCTGGTTCTGCTCGTGGGTCTGGTCATCTCCATTTCGATTTTTTACATGTTCCAGACGCTTGCCCTCAATTCTGATTACACGAAAAACAACGCGATGATTTCTTCGATTCAGATCGTTTTCAATGTAGGGGCATTCCTGCTGGCGTTTATCACGATTTTCTATATTTTCTATGCCAACTCATTCCTACTCTCGCTAAGGCGCAAAGAGCTCGGAATGTACATGGTCTTAGGAGCGAAGAAGGGGAAAATCAGCCAGATTTTGTTCCTGGAAACATTGACGATGGGGATTATTTCCTTAGTGATCGGTAGTTTGGTTGGTATTGCGCTCGCAAGCGGCATCGGCGTCTTGCTCATGAATCTGCTGGAGATTTCGACAGATGGGTACTATCCTTTTTATCTGCCAGCGGTTTGGGTGACATGGGGATTCTTCCTCATTCTGTTTATCATCACATCTACGATCAATGCGGCTCGTTTGGCTCGTGCAACTGAGCTCGCTCTCATCCGTGCTGAGCAACAAAATGACCAAATCAAGTCAAAAGGAATCGGAGCCATTTTGGTTGCTATCCTTGGCGTGATCCTGTTGGCTCTGGGCTATACATGCTTGCACTTGCTTATGTACCTGCAAGCACTCGGCTTTATTGTAGGGGCGATTTCATGCACCATCGGGACGTACTTGATTTTCATCTCGCTGTTGCCAGTTCTTGTACAGGCTTTGAAGAAAAATAAAAAGCTGAATGACAGCAAGTTGAACGCATTCACCTTTGCTCAGCTGCGCTTTCGGGTGAACAACTTGACCAAAATCCTTGGTACAGTAGCTATGCTGATCGGGCTTGGTGTTGGGGCGATGGCAGGGGGCTTGGCCTTCCAGCAAAACGTCAATTTGTTTACCACGGTGTTCCATGTGTATGACGTGAATCTGCATGATCCGGTTGAAGCGGATTATCAGGCACTGAAAAAAATGAACGTCCTGGAGCAAAATACGTATCGATACAAAGTCGACGACAAGGCGTATTACTACTTGAAGGAAGACTTGCTGGCAAAACCGTTGTTGCTTTCCACGAACAGCATTCAAAATTACTCTGCTGAAAACAAGCCAAAACTTGTGACTGATCCGCTTCCGAAAGAGACGTATATCGTTAGTTCGTCAAAAGATGACAAAGGTAAATACGATGCTATTCCTGAGGATTGGGACAAAGCGATATTCACCAACTTTATCAACTACCAGATGATTGAGGGTAAATCTGTTCTGGTTGTGGATCAGACGAAATATGAGCAAACTGCTGGAAGTGAACACAAGGTCCTTCTTGCCCAGGTTGACGACTATTTGAAATACACACAGGAATTAAAAGCAATGGATGAACGCCAAAAGCAACTGATTGGGTCTATCACAAATGTGGAAGCGAAAGACGTATACACTTCTTCCAAATACAGTACGTATGCGGGGATGTATATTTTCACAAGCGGAACGATGTTCATGGGCTTCTTCCTCGGAATTGCTTTCCTGGCGATGATGGCGAGCTGCCTGATGTTCAAAATCTTGTCCGGTGCTTCCCGTGACAAAGATCGTTACAGCATGCTGAGAAAAATCGGCGTACGTCAATCGTTGCTCGTAGGTTCGATCTATAAAGAGCTGTTCATGGTATTCATTTTCCCGGCGATCATCGGTCTGATGCACGTATTGATCGGTATGGAGATGTTCTCGTTCATCCTTTTGGATCCGTACCTGAACATCTGGATTCCAACGCTGATTTTCGTTGTGATCTATGCGATTTACTATTACATTACAGTTCAGCTTTATCGTGGAATTGTGTTGCCAAAAGAAGTGTAATTTTAAGAGAATCAATCCTCCTCATTAGAGGGGGATTTTTTCTTTTTTTACGGAAAGGGACGAAAACATGGGATAAGCTATATGACCAAAGAACTTTAAGAAAAATTTTAAGTTTATCCCACTATATATTTTAGAAGTTTTTTCTAACTTATACCTAGGAAAGAAATCATAAACGTGAAGGAGAATTGGTATGAAAATAAACCTTAAAAAAACATCCGTACGTTTGGCAGCTTTAGGATTGGCTACTGCAATTTCCCTATCTGGAGCTTTAGTAGTAAGTGCAAATGAAACCCCAACTCAAAAGACTGTAGCTCAAAACCAAGATTTGTATGCAGGAACTTACAAAAAGCTCTCAGCTTCCGAAGCTCTTGCCGACAAGGCTGTGAAAGCAGCAATCGATAACGTCTATGCACAGTTTCCAGAAACAAAATCTTATGAGATCACTGCTTATCAAGATGTGGTTTCAAAAGGTGAGTATGATAAGTATGTTATTAGACTTGAAAAAGATTCAAACAACTTTTTTCACTTTGCAATAGATTCGAAAACGGGGAAGGTTAGCTATACCATACAATCATTGGATGCTGCTACAGTTCTATCATACCCAAATGTAAAACCCGGGGTAGATAAATTCTATGCCTCACATCCAGAAGCAAAATCCTATGTGATTTCAAGTGCCAATATTGTAGACAACTTTGTAGGCAAATTTAGCAGATATAACCTTACGTTTACTGGAAAAGATCCCAAACAATCTATCACGATTGGAATAGATGTGAAAACGGGAGAGATTATGCCTACGAAGAAGCAAGAGAATTAGGAAATAGTGTTGTAGACTGAACCTGTTGAGATACCAAAGTTGCTTTGGAGTGAGGCTATCTAGAAAGTCGGCATAGACTGACTTTCTAGATAGCCCCTTTACGTTTTATCACGACCATAAGGCCAGGCCTGATCATGATTATGGTAAGCCTGGTACGATGATGACACTTATTTTTTGAATAGAATTTCGCCCACTTGTGTGGAAATGTTGAGCGTTGCATTCTCGGATTGAGCCTTACCCACATATCCATGGAGTTCTTTGGAAACAACCGATGTGGTATTTGTTGCTTTTTCAAGATTAACCTGATTATCGATATTTCCCATTTCTGTTGATAAACTTACATATAGAGGTGCTAATTGATCCGGTAGAGCGAATTCGACGTTTCCAAGGTTAGTAGATATGTTACTGCTTTCCTTGCCAATGACATCCGTTACGGTGATGTTGCCAGCACTGCTGCTTACATTTAAATGTTGGACCGACAATTCTGACTCAATGAATATGTCGCCAACTTCATTAACTATCTCAAGGGATTTGAAGTCTTTATAAGGAAGATGGATCGTTAAGGATGGCAATTGATCCGTATTTATCAACTTCTTTTGTTCCTGTTTAAGCATAATCTGTAATGTTCCATCTTGGATCGATGTAGTCACGTTGGTATCTATTCCTTGTGAACTGCCCTTGGATAATTCCCATTCTGCTTGAGTGATTTGTTTGTCTCCTATGACTTTAACTATAGCAGCGTTACTCTGAATTTTTAGGGAATGAATGTTAGTTACATCTATTTGAGAAATATCTCCTTTTCCTGCATTCGAGACATTCTTAATGTCCGATGTTTCTGAATTTGCAATTGTGTTCGTCGGTATAGAAGCGTTTTGCTGGGACGAACTTTGTGTACTAGTGACGGAGGATTCCTTCGTACATCCAGCTATTCCGATACTGGCAGCGGCCAGGAGAATCATTGCTAACTTCATGTTGTTGTTCAAACGTTTATCTTCCTTTCTTCTGCATATGCTAGACAGATCGTCATTTCAAATTACGTGATCTTGTTTGTACATTAATCGTACAGTGGTCAGAAAGATTTGGTAACGGACTTTGGCTTGAATAAGAACTGGACTTAAGTCTAGAAGAGCCTCCGCCTTTAAACCTAGAGGCACATGATGAATCGAATAGCGTAATTAAACAGCGGCGAGTCTAAGACTTTTTTTCAGGTCTTAGGTCGCTGCTGTTTTATTATTATTCGGGTTCAGTCAAAATTTTTCTGAGTCTGGAGGTTTTTTTAAGACTTTGAACACATCTCACCGTTGACAAAGATAATGATAATCATTATCATAATCAAAGGTTGGTTGGAAATCATGTCCATCATCCTTTCTCATTCGATGTAACACCTAGAAAAGTAAGGGGGAATTTTTTCATGCGTCTTATAAAACTACCAGTGATGCTTGTATTTATGTCTGCGATGCTGTTACTCGCTGCTTGCGGCAATGCAGGGTCAACTGCACAATCTGGTTCCAACCAAGCTGCTACAGCTCAGCCTGACGCCGCGAAACCGGCAGAAGAGCAAGTACGCATAGTGAAGCACATGATGGGAGAGTCGACTATCAAAGGTACTCCTAAGCGTATCGTTGCATTGGAATGGAGCTCAGCAGAGCATTTGTTGGCTCTTGGTATTCAGCCTGTAGGGATTGCAGATATTCCGAATATGAAAAAATGGGTCAAACTCCCGGTGGAGATTGCCCCGGAAGTAGTGGATGTAGGAAGTCGTACTTCCCCGAACCTGGAATCGATCATGATGTTGAAGCCAGATTTGATTATCGGTATTAAACGAAATGTAGAAGCCAATTACGACGAAATGAGCAAAATTGCTCCAACGATTGCTTTTGATACGAATCCTGCTGAAGGTCAGGGATCACAGTATGATCGAATGATCGAGATTTTCAAGCAAATTGCGGATATTACGGGTAAAAATGCAGAAGCTGAAGCTGCTTTGAAAGACCTCGACAAGACTTATGCGGAAGCAAAAGAAAAGCTAACCAAAGCTGGTGCAGATAAAGTTCCATTTGTCCTCGCGATGGGCTACAGCAGCCAAAATGCAGTAGAATTCCGTTTGTCTACGGATAACTCTACAGCAGCAAGCATCTTGATAAATATTGGTCTGACAAATAAGTATAAGCCTAAGAAATTTGAGCAAACAGGAATGACACTGGCAGATGTGGAGGCACTTCCAGCGTTGCAGGATGCGAATTTCCTCCATATCATTCAAAATGATGACAACGTGATTGAGAATCAATTGAAAAACAACCCAGTTTGGAACGGCCTTACTTTTGTGAAAGAAAATCGCGTCTATGCGCTGGGCGGAGATCTGTGGCCGTATGGTGGCACCATGTCTGCAAAGATTCTCGCAAATAAAGCTGTTGATCTGTTGGTAAAATAATGAGTTTAGCCAAAAA
The DNA here is from genome assembly GCF_013284275.1 of Brevibacillus sp. HB2.2. Lineage (NCBI taxonomy): Bacteria > Bacillati > Bacillota > Bacilli > Caryophanales > Paenibacillaceae > Brevibacillus > Brevibacillus sp. HB2.2. The sequence continues at coordinate 23,697 of NZ_JABSUV010000022.1, read as the reverse complement.
TAAAATGTTCACACGAACTGACATCACTCCAGCCACTTCCTCACAAAGAGGGGGCTGGAGATTGTTCTTGATGTTAGGGAGTGGACTTGTCGCTCTGTTCGTGCTTACATTTGTCAGTTTGACACAGGGGATGGCAGACATTTCTCTGCGTTCTGTTATTCAGGCCATTATTGCTCCGCAGGACATTTCCGATCACCATATGATACAAGGTGTCAGGCTTCCGAGAACGGTCATGGGGCTTTTGGCTGGTGCAGCATTGGCGATTGCCGGAGCTTTGATGCAGACAGTGACACGAAACCCGCTCGCTTCGGAAACGACATTGGGCGTAAATGCGGGTGCCTATTTCTTCGTGGTGTTCGGGATGGTTTTTTGGCCATCATTCTTGCATGACCACCCGCTTCCATTTGCGATGGCGGGCGGAATACTCGCAGCCGTTACCGTATACTTCATGTCTGGCGGGCGAAAAGGCACGCCTGTGCGTGTGGCATTATCCGGGATGATCGTCACCTTGGTGTACTCCTCCTTGACGAGTGCCATCATCTTGTTTAACGAAGAAACGACAAATGGCATTTTCCTCTGGGGCTCGGGCTCCCTGAAGCAAAATGACTGGTCGGGTGTAGAATTCAGTTGGCCTTGGATTGTAGCTGGGATTTTGGTCAGCTTTTTTATGGCCAGGCAGCTTGATGTACTTAGTCTTAATGAAGAAACAGCGAAGTCATTGGGGCAAAAGGTGGCAAAAACACGGCTTTTCACCATGTTTATTGCGATCTTGGTTACATGCGTCAGTGTCAGTGTGGTCGGTCCAATCGGTTTCATCGGACTCGTGGCTCCGCATCTGGTGCGATTGTCAGGCATCACCCAGCATAGATGGCTGCTGCCACTATGTGCCATCTGGGGGGCAGCGCTGCTTGTGGCTTCTGATACGATTGCACGTATGTTCATCAATCATTATGGTGAACTTCCGGCAGGAGCCATCACGGCTGCTATTGGTGGCCCGTGGTTGATTTGGCTGGCTTTGCGTGTCTCGCGCAGTATGACTGCTGGGACTGGCGGCTCGATGAGTGTCGGTGGAGCACAACGCAAAGTTTCATATCCGCTGATTGTGTCCATGCTTGCAGTGCTACTCGTGGTCGTATGGATGCTCAGCTTGTCTAGCGGAAACTTGTACCTGCCCTGGACGGAGATCATCGCCATTTTCATGGGACAAGGAAACGAGATGTACAGTCAATTGGTGTTGGAGCTTCGGATGCCGCGACTGTTGACAGCGATGTTGGCAGGTGTGGCACTGGCGATCAGCGGAAGTCTCATGCAGAGTGCAGTGCGTAATCCACTGGCTGATCCGCAGATTGTCGGTGTCACGAGTGGTGCGGGTGTAGGGGCGATTATCGTGCTCCTCGTGCTTCCTCAATTCTCGGCTTGGATGCCCCTTGGGGCTGTTGCAGGGGGAATCATCTCCGCTGCGATTGTGTATGCAGTCTCTTGGAGAAGGGGACTCAATCCAATCATCTTGACGCTAGTAGGAATTGCGGTTTCTGCAGCAGGTGCCGCCCTTATTAATATCTTAATCGTACATTCGATGATCTTGGCAGCGCCTGCACTCACTTGGCTGGCAGGAAGTACATACGGGCGGGGATGGATGGAAGTAGGTCGCCTGTTGCCTGCGATCCTCGTTTTAGCACCGATTGCGTGGTGGTTAGGACGTCGGGTGGACCTCTTGTCATTTAACGACGAGAGTTCAACTGGATTGGGGTTAAAGGTGCGGATGACGAGGTTGTCTGTGGCAGTCATTGCCGTGTTGCTCGCTTCAGCGGCAGTTGCCAGTGTCGGAGCCGTAGGATTTATCGGCCTTCTCGCTCCACATGCAGCACGTATGCTGGTTGGCCCCCATCATCGCCGTGCAGTCGTCGTCTCAGCCATGCTTGGAGCTGTATTGTTGGCTGCTTCTGATTTGCTAGGAAGGATCGTCATGATTCCGAAAGATATTCCGGCGGGGGTCGTGGTGGCGTTGCTAGGGGCGCCCTATCTGTTCTTGCTGATGTTCCGTTCGAATCGTTCCTCGCAATAGACGTAGGCAAGTACTTGCCAAATACAAAGATCTTCAACATGATGAAAGTAGAACAGGCTGATTCCGGCAATCAGCTTGTCTACTTTTTCTTGCTATTTCCGATGATAGAGGGATGTGAATCCGTTGACGATTAATCAAGATTATCCTGGGTTTTTGATGACCGCCTTTCGCAAACAGCGATTGAAAAATTTTCATCTGCGTCAGGTGGAGATAAACACCCATGTCCTTTGCTATGTGGCAGAAGGAAGAGCAGAGATGACGGTTGATGGTCAAAAGCAGGTGCTCGACGCCGGAAAGCTCTTGTTGTTGCACCCGACGACGAAGATAGAAGAATTGCGGTGCCAATCAGGACCGTTGCACATATACAGGCTGCATTACGCAGAAGCGAGACACGATCAGCACGAGAGCGCTCCCGAGAGGAAAGAAGTCGAGGTTTTGGCTGCCTCTACACCCGCCTCATTTCTTACGGTATTGGAAGAGCTCTCGAAATTAACACGAAAACGGGATTACTCTTCTTTTTTGCGGAGCCAAGCGTTGCTCTACGAGCTGCTTGGTGTTGTTTATGATGAACAGAAAAAGAAAGAGGAGAAGGGCATTGGAGCGATTGAGGAGACCATCGCCTACATGCAAAAACATTACCGCGAATCACTGGAATTGGGAAGCTTGCCGAGTCTGGCGGGGTTGACCCCCAGCTCTTATTGCCGTGCTTTCAAACGTGTGACGGGAATGACACCCGGGGAGTATTTGACTGGGCTGCGGATGGAGCATGCCAAGGAGCTGCTTGCCCATTCTGGAGGAAGCGTGAAGGATGTAGCTCGTAACGTAGGTTATACCGATGAGCTGTATTTTAGTAGACTCTTCAAAAAACGCGAAGGATTGTCGCCGCAAATTTATATGAAGCAAAGTGACCAGCGGGTAGTCGTGGTCAGCAAGCTGTTTTTGCAGGATCATTTTCTTGCGATGGGAATTCAGCCGATTGCTGCCCCCTCCTTCCCGAGCTACTTTGAAACGAGGACGGGCTTTCCTTCTTATTTGCAGCAAAAGCTGCGCGGGACAAAAGCATTGAATGCAGAGCAGCTGATCGATCCGAAAGAAATTTTAACATTGTCGCCTGATGTGATTGTCAGGATGAACTTTTTCCACAATCGGGAGGCAGGAGACTGGGAGAAAATAAGAGGAACGGTCTTTTTTGACGGTTATCCGAATTGGATTGACTACCAGACCAGATTGGCGACGCTCTTCAAGAAAGAGAGTCAGGCAGAGAAAATCATCAAGCACATCGACAACGTGGAAAAACAAGCAAGAGATGCACTGTTGCCGGTTACACGCACGGGTGAATGGACGATGATTCGCGTCCTTGCGGATGAGGTGCGCCTATATGGTGTAGAGGGGCACGCCCTCGCTGATTTGTTTTATCACAAGCTTGGATTTGCGCCTGACCCGAATGTGACCCACGCGGCCTATAAACCAAATGCGCTCAACGATCTGATCGAATTAAACCCGGAGCGAATCATCGTGTTCTGGAGTGAACGGGAGCATGTGGCAGCACTGTGGAACAACCCGTTGTGGAGAGACATGCGTGCGGTGAGGGAAAACAAAGTGTACCATCCCGCCAATCACGAATGGGACCCATGGGGACCGTTTGGCAGAGAGCATACGATTCAAAGGAGCAAAGCGTATTTTCTCCAGGTCGCACAGGGGTAATCTGGTCCATGGGAATTAGACAATCACGTCCATAGAAAAGTAAGAGGAGTCTCTATATACTATCAATTGATAATTGTTATCACTAAGTAAGCAGAAGTGGGGGCATTCTCGATATGAAAAGTAAGACCAGTTTACGTACCATGCGCCACATCATGACCAGCTTCTTCGCGCTGTGCTTGCTGGTTGTCCTTGCCGGTTGTGGAGGCAATGCCAACCAAGCTCAACAAGCGCCAGCCGCATCGGGAACGACGACTGAGGCTACTCCAACATCAGCACCAGCCGATTCCAATGAAGTACGTGAAGTGAAACATGCAATGGGTACCACTCCGATCAAGGGAACACCAGAACGCGTGGTAATTTTAACAAATGAAGGTACCGAAGCCTTGCTTGCACTTGGCGTTAAGCCAATCGCTGCTGTACAGTCATGGGATGAAGATCCTTGGTATCCTCACATCAAGGATGAGATGACAGGTGTAGAAGTGTTGGGCTTCGAAGACCAGCCGAATCTCGAAGCGATTGTAAGCCTGAGCCCTGATTTGATCATCGGGAACAAAGTACGTCATGAAAAGATTTACGATCAACTGTCCAAAATCGCTCCAACCGTATTCTCAGAAGAGCTGTCCGGTAGATGGAAAAGCAACTTCATGCTTTATGCAGAAGCACTAAACAAGAAGTCGGAAGGCGAGCAAGTCCTGAAAGAATTCGATGATCGTGTAGCTGCTGCGAAAGCAAAGCTGGGTCCGAAAGCTTCTACCAAAGTATCCGTAGCGAAATTCTCCAAAAAAGGTGTACAAATCTATCAAAAAGATACCTTTAGCGGTGTGTTGCTCGATCAACTGGGACTCGCACGTCCAGCTTCCCAGGACGTAAACAACTTTGCAGAAATGATCAGTGAAGAAGGTATGTCCGCTATGGATGGGGATATCCTGTTCTACTGGGTAACGGAGCCAACGAAAGAATCTAAAGATGTTTCGAACAATGCGAAAAAATGGATGGAAAGCCCGGTCTTCCAATCTCTGAATGTGGCGAAGACCAATCAAGTTTACCAAGTAGACGAAACGGTTTGGAACAAAGCAGGCGGCATCAAGGCAGCGAATTTGCTGCTCGAAGATATCGTGAAGCGCCTCGATGTGAAGTAAGAACAATACGGCGTCAAAGCTAGAGACTTCATCCGAAGTATGGATGGGGTCTTTTCTTGGCATAATATGGGATGGCTGCTTAGTTTATGGACCTTACATTTTCAAGTCGCTTGTTTAACCATGACATTTGTCATGTCTCCGACTTGACGTTTATGACTACAGCGGCCAGACGCTATTTTCTACAATATAGATAGAATATAGTGTCCGGCGCACTCCACGTCTCATGCGCTTCGGTCGAGGAGGAAACGATTGATGCATCAAGCCAACATTGCCGAGTTGAAAAAGAATGTTGCCCCCTTTGAAAAATCAGACATGAAAAAGAGTATCCGACAGCTAATCAATACGTTAGTTCCGCTGATTCTGCTTTGGTACGGAGCTTATCTCAGTCTATCTGTGTCCTATTGGCTGACGCTGCCTATCGTCATTGTTGCAGCTGGCTTCGTCATCCGTACCTTTATCATTTGCCACGATTGCTGCCACCAATCCTTTTTCAAAAATCGTCGGGCGAATGACATCGTGGGGACGATTACTGGTGTGCTTACCCTCGTTCCGTATGAACAGTGGAAAAATAGTCACAATATTCACCATGCAACGAGCAGCAACCTCGACAAACGAGGCGTAGGCGATCTGTGGATGTTGACTGTTAATGAATATCTCGAATCTCCTATCTGGCGTAAAATTGCTTATCGGCTGTATCGTAATCCGATCGTTATGTTTGGCTTGGGACCTATTTTTGTCTTTTTGCTCCAATATCGTTTTAATGTAAAGCGTGCTCGCCGCAAAGAGCGGTTGAATACGTATTTGACGAATGTGCTGCTGGTCGGTCTTTATGCGGTCTTAATCTGGGCGGTTGGCTGGCAAGCATTTCTGCTGATTCAAGGTCCGATCTTTTTTGTCTCAGGATTGTTTGGGATTTGGCTGTTTTATGTGCAGCATACGTATGAGGATTCGTACTTTGAGAACGAAGAAGAGTGGAGCTACGTGAAAGCAGCAGTAGAAGGAAGCTCCTACTACAAGCTGCCAAAGGTTTTGCAATGGCTCACAGGCAATATTGGCTTTCACCACGTCCATCATTTAAGCCCACGTGTACCGAATTACAACCTGGAAAAAGCACATAACGAGACACCGCCGCTTCATATGGCGACAACGATTACACTGGCGGCCAGCGTGCAGTGCCTGCGTTTTCATTTATGGGATGAGAGCAACAAGCGCTTTGTGAGCTTCAAAGGCATCAAGCAATTGACTGCTGCTCGATCAGAAGCGATCATGGAGGCACTCCAAGGCTCCAAACCGAGTTTGGAAGGAAAATAAGCCTGCCATAAACCTTTGAATTCCGATACACTTGAGAGAGTGGCGAAGAAAAGGTGGGCAATCATGCAAAAGCAGAAGTGGTATCACATTCTTCAAAAAAATACGGGCTTGAGCCCTTATGTGTGGGTTGTCTTCTACATCCTGCCATTCTATTTCATCTTCCGATCATCCTCGACGTACGAAGCGGTGATCGGAATCATCATGATCATTCTGTTTTTCATTTGCTATGTTTTCTCCTTTCTGTCAAAGGGCTGGCTGATTTACTTTTGGACGGGTGTGCAGATCATCATATCCATCGCCATGACCTTGATGTTCGGCTATGTGTATTTCTCGCTCTTCTTGGCGTTTTTTATCGGGAATATCGAGAACAAGATCGGCTTTGTTACGCTGTACACGGTTCATTTGATTAGTACCGCCATATCGGTCAACATCGGTTTTTTCACCAAAAACGCGCAATTGATTGGCCAGCTCCCTTTTGTTTTGGTTAGCATGGTTGCTGTCATTCTCTTGCCCGTGACCACGTACAACTGGAATAAGCGCGAGAAGCTCCAGGGAGAGCTGGAGCATGCGAATAAGCGGATTTCAGAGCTGGTCAAGCTAGAGGAACGCCAACGCATTGCCCGTGACTTGCACGATACGTTGGGGCAGAAGCTCTCCCTGATTGGGTTGAAAAGTGATTTGGCGAACAAGCTGATCAACAAAAATCCTGCTCTTGCGAGAACGGAGCTGGAGGAAATCAGGCAAACGGCGCGAATCGCTTTGAAAGAAGTACGGGAAATGGTCACACAAATGCGTGGGACGCGGCTTGAGGATGAGATGTTTCGGATCAAACAAATTTTCAAGGCAGCGGATATTGAGTTCGTGCTGGAAGGTGACACGAATCTGACCAATACTTCGCTGATGACAGAAAACGTGCTGTGCATGTGCCTGAAAGAAGCGGTCAACAATATTGTGAAGCATAGCAATGCCACTGCCTCCTCCATTGTCATCGAACCCACTCGTACCGATCTCGTTGTAAGCGTAACGGATAATGGCATTGGAATGGCGGAGGAATTGGTTTACCGGGGCAACGGTTTGCGTGGGATGAAGGAACGGCTGGAATTTGTCAACGGAAGCATGGAAATCCAGTCCTCAGTCTCTGGAACACAGCTAGTGATCCGGGTACCCAACATCTTCAAACAACCGGAACAGGAGGCGGGAAGATGATTCGCATTGTCATTGCAGAGGATCAGAGAATGCTCTTGGGAGCCCTTGCTTCCCTGCTCGATTTGGAAGAGGATATGAAGGTCGTCGGAAAAGCAAGTAATGGTGAGGATGCGGTCAAGCTCGTGCATCAGCATCAGCCCGACATTTGCATTATGGATATCGAAATGCCAGTCAAAAGCGGATTAGACGCTGCCGAGGAATTGAAAGGCAGCGGGTGCAAGGTGATGATTCTTACAACCTTTGCTCGCCCCGGTTACTTCGAACGAGCTCTGAAGGCAGGAGCAAACGGCTACTTGCTCAAGGACAGTCCGAGCGAAGAGCTGGCTAGCTCGATTCGCAGCATTATGGCTGGGCGGCGGATCTATGCGCCTGAGCTGGTCGATGAGGCATACGGGCAGGAGAATCCGCTGACGGAGCGGGAAAAGGAAGTCCTGCTTTTGGTCGCTGACGGGAAGAACACCAAGGAGATTGCCAGTCAGCTGTACATTACGACAGGGACTGTGCGGAATTACATCTCCGTCATTCTCGACAAGCTCGGTGTGAGCAATCGGATCGAGGCGATTATGCATTCAAAGGAAAAAGGCTGGTTTAAGTAGCAGACCAGCTGGAGAAGGCCCTTTCTGTTTTTGCAGGAAGGGTTTCTTTTTTATGGGGTTATGATTGATGATCTGGTATATTTAGTATGATTTCATCACTATCGTATAGGAATGCTACTAGCCTATTTTTTATAGTTTTCATTGTTATGGTAAAGGGAGGCTTAACGTGAATCCAGAAACCGATGATCCTAAACAAGTTGTTTTACAGGTTGGAGGGGTATTAAAAAAAATTCGTAAAGAGAAGCATTTGAGCCTGGAAGATTTATCAGAATTATCCGGTGTGAGCAAGCTGACACTTGGAAATATTGAGCGTGGAGAAACCAACCCAACAATCGGGGTGTTGTGGAAAATTTCGAAATGCTTATCTATCCCACTCTTGGCGCTATTCTCAACCGAGAACAGTGTAAATCTGTCCAGAGCTGGGAAGGGACTCAGAATTGCTGGGGATAATAAAGATTGGGTCATTGAGCCAATCTTTCAAAACGTAAGTAATGAAATTGAAACGTGTAGAGCTTATTTACAGCCGAATAGCTCATACTATCCAGAGAAGCATCACCACAATACAACGGAAATTGCGACGGTCATGTCAGGAACCCTTTCCATCCATGTAAATAATGAGTCATACGTCTTGAATCAGTATGATTCGATTAGTTTTTGTGCAGATGGCACGCATTCCTATATAAATCAGTCTGACGAGCTTGTTGTTCTCCATATTATATTGAAATACGGGGTTTAATATCGATCCCTTGTATGTTCATAGGCTACCACGACTATGACCCTTTATCGACCGAATGGTTGCTAGAGGGCTTTTATTATATTATAGTATGCTTAATTGATTAAAAAGTATATTATAATATGCTTTTCGAATGAACTCCTGTATTCAATCTAATAGACAAAGAGGGAAAATAATGAGCACGCAAGAGATGAAATCAAATCCAAACGTTACTAGATCAGCAGTTTGGGTGGTTATTGTAGGAATCATATTTATTGCAGCTAATTTACGGGCTCCTTTAACCTCGGTGGGGCCTCTAGTTGGTCTTATTAGGGACGATGTTCATATTTCGAATACGCTGGCGGGTATGATTACCACGTTGCCCCTATTAGCTTTTGCACTTTTTTCTCCTATTGTTCCTAAATTAGGACGAAGGTTTGGAGTAGAAAGAATCATTCTAATTTCCATCATCCTTCTTACTTTTGGGGTTATTTTGCGTTCTTTCTCAGGAATCGGTACTTTGTATATCGGTACCGCTGTTCTTGGATTGGCAATTTCCGTTTCTAATGTATTGTTGCCAAGTCTTATAAAGCGGGAGTTTCCTAGACAAATTGGTTTAATGACTGGTGTATATTCCATTTCTATGAATTTATTAGGGGCAATTGCATCTGGTATTAGTGTTCCCATTGCAGTTGGATTAGGAGTTGGATGGCGAGGGGCGTTGGGAATATGGGCCATTCTTAGTTTGGTATCCGTATTATTTTGGTTACCTCAAATAAAACGCCGCAATAGGGAAACAGCCACTGTTCAAAATCAATCGGCGGATAGCAGTGTGAATATATGGCGTTCCGCACTAGCGTGGCAAGTAACCTTGTTTATGGGACTCCAATCTACGTTTTTCTATGTACTGATCACATGGCTACCTGAAATCTTAAAACAGCAAGGAATAAGTTCAGATCAAGCTGGTTGGTTCCTATCCGTTATGCAGTTAGCCTTGCTTCCCTTTACTTTTATCGTTCCGATTATCGCTGGGCGTATGTCCAGCCAACGTTTATTAGTTACGATTACGGCCATTTTGCTTTTAATAGGAACGCTTGGATTACTTTACGGTAGCGCAAATTTCATTGTTTGGTGGATCATCATGCTCGGAATTGGTGGAGGTTTTGCATTTAGTTTATCGATGATGTTTTTTGGTTTACGTACAGAGAATGCTCAACAGGCTGCAGAGCTGTCCGGTATGGCTCAATCAGTTGGATACCTGCTTGCCGCAATAGGCCCGACCCTTTTCGGATATCTGCATGATGCAACGGATAGCTGGACGGTTCCCCTTCTACTTTTGGTTTGTGCGTCAATCTTGCTCTTTGTATTTGGTCTAGGTGCAGCTAGAAATCGTTCTATTGGTTCAAAAGCAACGATTCCACCGAGTAACACTCCGCCAAAAGCGAAGTAAGCAAACCAGGCGTGCACTTTTAGCTTTCCCAGCCTATGGCCAAAAAGAAAAGGAAACAAGCTGATGTCGATGGAGTTTCGACGTCAGCTTGTAGATGAGAGGATGCTATGTTTTTATCTATTATGGATACAGTTATCCAATTGGTCTGATTAGCCTAAACGTTTGATCAGGTTCATATTTCCAGAACTTCTGATCACAATCCATCCGTCAGGAATAGGCGAGCCTAGCATCACCCATACCTCCTGATTAGAGGGAGCGTTGTTCAGATTTTTAAGCAGGTTCATGGTTCCGGTACTTCTGATCACAACCCATCCGTCAGGCATAGGGGAACCGAGCATGACCCAAACTTCCTCATTAGAAGAGGCGCTGTTCAGATTTTTAAGCAGGTTCATGGTTCCGGTACTTCTGATCACGACCCATCCAGGTGGCATAGGGGAACCGAGCATGACCCAAACTTCGTAACCAGCCGGAGTATTGTTCATATCCTTAATCAGGTTCATATTGCCAGAAGATCTGATTACGACCCATCCGTTTGGAATAGGGGAGCCGAGCATTACCCAGACTTCCTGACCAAATGCGGCATTTTTGATTATTGTTTTTGCGGAGGCTGGCGCCTTCTCCTGTAAAGGTAGAGCGGCCCCATGGGCTTCTGCGGCTAAACATGGTACAGCCACAACTGAGCTTAATGTCAGGATGATCAAGGCTTTCTTAAACATGAACATCAACCTTTCTTGACAATGATAATGTAGCTCTGAAACGCTCATTGAGTGGATGCTAAGAGATGGATATCATCGCCCCTCCCCAAAAATCCCTATATATACCATTTTATAGGATAAATCTCTCTTTTACTTTAGGAGATATTGTCGAATAGTAGATAAAATATAAAAAGCACCCAAAAAGGGTGCTTCATTTCACGGAAGATGTAACGCGGTCTGGATATTTTGCTGATCCAATTCAATCTGCTCGGCAATATTCCATGGATGGTACCAGCCTCGCTCAATCATGTATAGGCTGATCTTTTCGTGCAAATCGATTGCTTCTTCCAATTGCTTGGTTAGTGTTGCTTTAATTTCCGGGGTGCCTGTTTCTGTCAGTGCCATCGCATAGTTCCGTACACCGCTCTTTGCGGAGATGAGAAAGTCCATGGCGATTACTTGATCCGTCAGGCCACCCATACCAGCTAAGCTTTGAAGAATGCTAGTCATGCGTTTGTCCCCCTATGAATTTGTTTTTGTCAGTAGAGAGCTCAGCTCCTGAAGCTGTCTGGTGGATACGAGAACATCGTCAGCCAAAAGCTGTCTCAACTTCTCATCGGAAACGAGGCCTTGCATTGTCTTGGACTTGGTCATGCAAATGGTTTTAAAAGTAGCAATTTCATGCAGTTCAAGCTGTTCGTGCAATCCGTAACTCATCGCAGAGGTACCCTCCTTCTCATCATTTGATCAAGGCTTTAGAACGACTTTGATGCAATTGTCCGTTTTCGTATCAAACGCTTCGTATCCACGCTTTGCTTCAGCCAAGGGAATGACGTGCGTGATGATGTCGCCTGGATCGACTTTTCCGGTGGTAATGAGCTCATACATATAGGGCATGTAGTGGATCACAGGAGCTTGTCCGGAACGTATGTTGACATTACGCTGCATGATGTCTCCAAGAGGGAAGGCATTATAGCGCCCGCCATAAACACCGGTAATTTGGATAGTACCGCCTTTGCGGACTGCTTGGGAAGCGATGACGATTGCGCCCATAGCGCCTCCTTGCAGCTTCAAGCCACTCGCTAGAAACTCCAGGTCGGACATTTTTCCATCCATACCAACAGCATCGATGACAACATCAGCGCCACCCTTCGTGATTTCTTTCAGGTAGTTACCGATATTTTCCTTTTGCTCAAAGTTAACAATTTCTACGTTGTTCGTACGTTTTGCATGTTGCAGGCGGTACTCGATATAATCAACCGCGATCACACGTTTTGCACCTTTCAGCCAGCAAAACTTTTGGACAAGAAGACCTACGGGTCCGCAGCCCAGAACGATCACGGTATCCCCGTCTTTGACACCTGCGTTATCTACGCTCCAATAGGCAGTTGGCATGGCATCGGCAATCAAGCACAGCTTTTCATCCTCTACTTCGCAGTTTTCAGGTAGCTTGAAATGGGTAAAGTTCGCAAACGGCACCCGCAAATACTCTGCCTGTCCCCCAGGATAACCGCCAGTTGTACCGGAATATCCGAAAAAACCACCCATATCGCCATTCTCGTTTGAATTGTCACATTGGCTTTCTAAATGGTTTTTGCAATAAAAGCATTCGCCGCAAGCGATCGTAAATGGAATGATTACGCGATCGCCCTTTTTCAGCTTGGTTACACCAGGGCCAACCTCTTCGACAATACCCATTGGTTCGTGACCGATAATATAATCCTCATGCAAATTGGGGATCATGCCATGAATTAGATGGAGATCGGATCCGCATATGGCGGTGCTTGTCAATTTCACGATCATATCATCGGGCTTTTCAAGCTTAGGATCGGGCACCTCTTTTACTACTACGTTTTTAATGCCTTGGTATGTAACAGCTTTCATCGATAAGTTCCTCCATCAGTGGTGTTCATCTGGTGTCCGATCGAACATGCTTTTTCGCGAAGTATCTTCAGGGAAAAGGTTCATTTGCCCGATTTGGATCGTTTCCAAGGCTGCGAGGTGGTCTAGTTGATACTGTTCATGAAGCTCGTAGGGATGGAACCATTTTTTACTGAGCATCAGCTCGGCGATTTCTTGATGGAGAGAAATTCCTTGGTGGAGTTGTTTCCGCAATACGGCTCTTGCTTCCGGAGTAATGGTTTCAGTCAGAGCGATTGCTGTGTTTCGGACGCCTTCCTTGGCACGAATGAGGAAGTCCATAGCAAAAGTCATATCTGCCTTCTCCGGCATGTTTAACGCGTTTATAGGATCTTGATAATCGTTGTTCATCGGATTTTCACCTTCAGTTTATGATGGGGGTCGGGCGAGTTTGCGGGATCGGTGCCTGAAAGGGTGCGTTCTTGTAAATAGCCTGAAGCTCCTCGATTGCTTGCAAGGATTGTTCTACGTCTTTTTGCATCAGCGCTCGTAAATCCTGATCGAATACGATGCCTTGCATCAGCTTGGATTTGGCGAGACAGAGTGTTTTGAAGTTAAGTACTTCATGAATATCCAGTGATTCATGGGCAGCCAGCGTCTGTTTATTCATCCTACAATCCTCCTTTTGGGCGTTTTTACAGTTCTATTCTGTCCTATACACATCTTGGTATTCGAAAGAAGTCTTCCGGCGGGGTTTATTATTAGAATAATCTGAATATAAAAAAGAGAGACGATCATGGCAAAAGAGGGATATGCGATTGGGCTGGGTGTTTGGGTACTCCCGAACTGCCGTTTTTTCTTTGGGCCAAAATAAAAAACCTCTCCCTTATGAGGAGAGGCGATGGAGATATTAAAATGATTGCGAAGTTTTAGGATTCGCACCGTACTGGTTGTCTCCCTGGCTGTCTTGGCACAAGAATACGATCAAAATAATTGCACCGATAAAAGGAATAAACGTGAGAAGGATCCACCAACCGCTTCTTCCCGTATCGTGCAATCGGCGAGCAGTTACACTCAAACTTGGCAGTAAAACAGCCAATGAATAGATTATGCCCAAAACAGATGCAGTACCAATTAATGAGTCTACGAGACCAATTACCAAAGATACAATGATGTTGAACAAAGTGAACATCCAATATTCTTGACGTCTAGCTCTTCCTGCAAAAGCGACGTATTGTTTTAATACGTTTGTATACCAATGCATGATAATTTCCCCCTTTCTTCTAAAATTTGACACACTTCGATATTTTATCACTAAACCATGAGGATTAGAACCATATTCTGTTAAGTTTCCCTGATGCTATGGAATCATTTTTGGGTAGGTCAAAAGTAATGGGTATTTATGAACGAGATAGAGGAAAAAGTAAGACAAACCGAGTTTTGGATGCTACTACAGGGGGAAATGACGCTTGGAACAAAAAACAGAACATAACGTTACGCTGCATGGCTTCAATAATTTGACCAAGTCACTCAGCTTCAACATGTACGACATCTGCTACACGAAAACAAAAGAGGAACGGGAAGCGTATATCGAATACATAGATGAACAATACAATGCAGAGAGATTGACGAGTATCCTGAAAAACGTGTCGGATATTATTGGCGCCCATGTACTGAATGTGGCCAAGCAAGATTATGTACCTCAAGGCGCGAGCGTCACTTTTCTTGTATCTGAGGGGCCTGTCGTAGAAGTCCCTACTGAATCTTATGAAGAATCCCCCGGACCTTTGCCTGAAAATGTGGTACTTCAATTGGACAAGAGTCATATTACGGTGCATACGTATCCAGAGTACCATCCAACAGAGGGCATCAGTACATTCCGGGCCGATATCGACGTGTCGACTTGTGGCGAAATTTCTCCGCTCAAAGCGCTCAATTATTTAATTCGTTCGTTTGATACAGACCTGATGACAATTGATTACAAGGTGCGCGGTTTTACCCGGGATATCCATGGATATAAGCTGTTTATCGATCACGACATCAGTTCCATCCAAAATTATATTCCCGAGGAAATTAAGGAATTGTTCCACATGATTGATGTGAATGTGTACCAAGACAATATTTTCCATACCAAATGCAAACGCAGGGAATTTGATCTGAACAATTATTTGTTTGGATACACGAAGGATAGGCTGACACCAGAGGAGCAGGAGGATATTACGAAGCAATTGCAAATAGAGATGGACGAGATTTACTATGGGAAAAATTTTGTGAATTAGTAGCTGTAGTGGGGGAAAGAAGCGCATTTCCAGTCTACCCTTCGGCCTCCGCCCCGAAATGAATGTCGGGAGCGCTTCAAACCAGAAAACGCAAATGCGTTTTTGTATGTAATAAAAGCTGAAATTCCCCGCCATTCATTTCGGAGCTAAGTAGGGCTCCAGAGGCGCTTGGACTGGAAATGCGCTTCTTTCTACGCAGCTTAAGAAGCTCTGAAATATGAATCGAGATGTCTAAAATACACCAGAAGATGAAGCAAAAGATATCTACCTCAAAAGACTTCCAGACATAACTGAAAAAAGCTCTAATCCCCGAAATAATCTTCAGCTGTTCGAAAGTCATGGCACATGTTTGGAAGGAGACCGCCCGAACGAAGAGAGGATATAGGCGACTGGAAAACATGTGCCATGGCTTCCCCCGACCTCAACAGTTGGAAGACATCGTTCTTTTATCTTCTCGAAGAGTTGGGTTAAGGTAGAATGCCCGGATCTCCTCCAGCGTTTTTCTAGCAGGCTGCACGAATTCGCGGTCCCAATCTTCCGGAGGGGAATCCAATGATATGCCTTTTTCCTGCAAGGTTCGAAACAGCTCTTTATCCGCTTGTGTAGGTATCCACCAGGTGTAAACGGGATTCGTTTTGCCATTGATCAACGATTCGAACATAAATTTCACATAGGTAGCTGTAGAGAGTTCGCCGTAATTGACGTCGAATTCAGGCCCGGGAGCCGGATAGTCCTCTGGATAGCGGAACGGGCCGAAGTGAATGGAAATACCCAAAAAGCCGACAGGTGGAATGTTGTTTCCATACCCCGGAAGGGAGAATGGCAGATCGGCTGCGAAGTGCAGGCGAATCATGACAGAGTTGATGAATTGTCGTTCGAAGAAACTTTCTTTTTGCCAAATGCCGAGTTCTCGTGAAAGAGTATCCCAGTGAATAATGGATGTATTATGCGCAAGCCAGAAGGCGGACGACATCTGTTCAAACGTTTTGTAAAATTCCTCGTCGTGATCGTGGAACGGATCGAGCATGTCGAACAGGCTGAAGCATCCGTGTTTTCTCCTCCATTTTTGCGCGATGATTAGAAAATCAATCAATCGTTGAATTCGTAGCTCCGGGCTACTCTCATTATTGGCAAACAGAAACGTTGCTTCTATTAAATCGGCAGTGAAGTTGCCGTTAACAAAATCCCAGTAATTGATTTCACCAGCTTCTACTCGTTCTTCGTTAATCCGCTTCGTATCGGTTTCCCATCGAGCAAAAGTGGTGACATCCATGCCGAAATAAAGCTCAGGTAAGAGATCGCCCAAAATATGAAAGCGATAAGGGCTAGACTGCTGGAACCAAGTTTTGATGAAGTCCAGGCGAGAAGAGGGAGACACGACTGCGGCCCGCTCCACATAGTCCGCTTTGGCAACCATTGACTCGAATTCTTCAACGGATGAGGCGATCGCTACAAAAGGGGCTGCTGAGGTCAAAAATTCCGCGCCGTCTTCATCGTTGTCGTATTGCACAATGATGTGCTGGAAGGTTGCCTCAGCCAAGGGAGATAACACGAGCTGAGTCCAACGGTGTGCGGTTGTATCGTCAATGGCTCCGATGACGACGACAGGTTTGACTGGTTCACCGCGAAAAGAAACAGAGGCACCGTTTTGGACGACGATCTTGTTTTGACACCGTACATTGATGGATGTTCCTGCTTCAAAGCTGATAGATGTCCCAGCAGCTATGATGACATCCTCTGGTCCGATCATGTACGGACCATTTTCTGCGGTGAATTCCTCCGATTGATTCATGAGCCCCGATAGGCGTTTGTACTTATCCACGTGCAATTGATAGGTGTGCTGCGGGTCTGGATCAGGCCCAATCGTCAGCTGTACATAGTAAAGACCATCTTCCTTTGGAAAAAACGGAAGGATAATGGGGGCGTTCAGACTATATTCAGCTTCTGCAAGTTTTGTTCGATGGATGTCATAGATTCTAATAGTAGTTAATGGATGCGTCAGGTTATTGATGTGGATTTCAATAGCGTCTGTAGAAGCGAGAAAGAGCTTGTACATCTCCACCTTAGCTTCAAGGTTAGGAGAAGCTTTTCGGATTCGTATATCCGTTTCCAGAATCGATGTATACGAGCTGACGGTCATGTAAAACAGGCTCCTGTCAAAATGGTATAGGCATAATGGAATGATTTACTAGTAGTAGACGCCTAAATATAGGAAAAGTTTTGATTTTTGCAGGGGCTTTTGGGCTAGAAAATAAGAAAAAGGATAGGGGTCAGATGAGTTCTGACGATCCTATCCTTTGTTTCTTCCATAAAGGTGGTTCAAAAAATCGACTTGGGTTATCTTCTTATTTTCCGCCAGCCTGCGTGAGCATTTCCATCATTTCTTTGTAGCCATGCTTCTTCGCATGCCCGAGAGGCGTCACACCATCGTGATCAGCGAGATTGACATTCGCATTGTGCTCGATCAAGAGCTTCACGATTTCCTGATGCTTCTTGCCACCATCACCCAAAATCACTGCTTCTAAGAGCGCGGTCCAGCCCAATCGGTTGACGTGATCAATGTTGACATCGGAGGTGGTGAGCAGTTCCTTAACGATCTCGACATGTCCACGATCAGCCGCAGGAATCAAGGCCGTTCCGCCGAAACGGTTCGTAATGGTAGTGTCAGCACCTGCTGCTATCGAGGCTTTTACGAATGCGAGCTGGCCTGCTGCACTGGCAAAGAGCAGGGGATTGTCTAAGTTGTTGTCTCGGATGTTGATGTTGGCTCCGCGTTCAACCAACAAGTTGAAAACGTCTAGTAGACCAGAGTGGACCGCGATCATCGCAGAGGTGCGGCCTCTACTATCGGTTGCGTCAATATCCGCGCCTTCTGCAAGCAGCCTCTCAATCGCTGCTTTGTCTCCTTGACTAGTTGCTGTCAATAAGGCTTGATTCAGCTTATCCATTTCAACTTTCACCGCCTGGGTTGCTTGCTGCTCGCCACTCGTCAGGAGGGTGTTCCAATTCATCTCACACCCTGACAGAGTGATGGCGATCGTCATAAGACCAATACGCAGTATAGCGAGCCCACACCTTTCTTTTGATTTGGATACCTGCATAATACAAAAGAGGTAGTTCATAAAGTCATCTTTTGATCACGAAGTAGTTTTGAGAGCAAACTCGGCATTGAAAGTAACGTTCACCTTCGAAGTCCGGTGCTCATGTAGGTTTCCTACACTCCGCTCCTCCTTCTTCAAGGTTCACGTTACTTTCTCGGTGCTGAAAAGCCGACTTTTTGAACTCTCATAAAAAGACTACTCGACTGTCAGCTCGGCAGAAGATTTGCCAGCCCAATCGCCGACAGGTGTTACTGTGTATGTGGTATCTGCTTTCAGTTTACCATCTTGCTGGATGTCAAACACGCCTGTGGTACCTTTGCGGCTGGAATATTTGTACGTTGCCAGCAGTTTTTCTCCATCTGCACTAGTGAGTTCTACGCTGCGTCCGGAGAACAGCTCGTCTCCCGGGTCCTCTGTCAGGGAAACGGTGATAGAAGTTTCACTAACTGCTTTGGCTTCGCTGATTTCGAGCGGAGCGATTTCTTTTGCGACGAAGGTTGGATTCGCGATATTCGCCCAGTCGGAGGTAATGGTGAACGTAACGCCCGGAGTCAGGACTTGGCCTTCTGGCAGACGGAATTTAATTTCTTGCTTGCCGTCTGTTGATTGTGTGAAAGGCACGTATTTCGCTACGATTGGTTGTCCGCCTTCTGGTGTAATGGTCACTTGTCTTGCTTGCATGGAAGAAATGATTTGATACGTTTTGCCGTTTGCATTGTTGTTTTGATCCAGCACCAATGCATTTGCACCGCGCCCTCCGCTGTAGGCGGAGATGACATATCCATAATCGATGACACCATTTGTTTGCAGGGACTCGACTTCAAACGTATCGTTTGTTACTTGGCGCACTTCTGTCATGTTGATCTTGGTTGCGTTGCCCGCGAATGTGCCGGCCTTTTTCCCTTTGTATGTCAAGCTGTAGGTGATTCCTGGCTTTTGAACAGAGGTCGGCACGATGTAGGTATTGGTAGAACCTGTTTTCAGACGTGGCATATTGGTCAGTGTCAGTCCATCGCTAAAGACAAAGTCTTCTTTTGCTTTGGCAAATACTTCATTTTCTGCGGTCAACGGAGCATCGAACGTCACAATCAATGTAATTTCGTTCAAGGCGTGTACGCTCGTGATGGTCGCTTTATCAGAAGGGATTGCCTGGCGAGCCACATTCAACAGATAAGCGGCTTCACCGCGAGTAACGTTGCTGTCTGCGGAGAAGAAGCGTTCCGCCCAGTAGTTAACCGACTTCACATCACGCTTGAGCGCTTTTGCGACGATTTGCACGAATTCAGCATCTGTCACGGTTCCACGTGGATCAAAATGGCCATCTTTTGCTTGCATGATATCGAGGGATACCAGATCTACCGCGTATTTATAGAACCAGTCATTTGCTTTCACATCCGTAAACGCTACGGATTTATCTGTTTTGCCGCCTTGCAAGCCAAAGGTGTGTGCGACCATTTTTGCCAGCTCGGCACGCGTAACCTGATTATGAATGTTACTGCCTTGCATGACTTTCAGCTTGGAGAGTTCAGTAACGGCTTGCTGAATTTCTTGAGCATTCAGGGGAGTGGAAGCTGCTTGCACATTCAGTGCAGCGTAAGGAAGGGATGCTGTGCCCATAACAGTTGCGAGCATCATGATCGCGATTTTATTAGAAAACTTTTTCATCAGTTGGTCCTCCTCTAGATCAGTTGAGTGGGTGTTGCTTGATTACTTGTAGGATAGTCGAGAGACCTAAACTGCCAAGAAACAAGAGATTAATAGAATCTAAAAAAGTTCTTAAAAAAAGATAAAATGATCTTTATTGCACCTTCTTACACGTAAAAAAACCTTCAGCTTTGACGTAGAGCGGAAAATCCGTCTTCGTTTTCGCTGAAGGTTTTTGTGATGATCATGGTATTCACCTTTAGACAGTAAATCGGTAACCGGCACCCCAGACCGTCTCGATGTACTGCGGATTGGATGGATCGACTTCGATCTTTTCCCGCAGCTTGCGAATGTGCACCGTAACGGTGGCGATATCTCCGCTGGAATCCATACCCCAGATTCGTTCGAACAGCTCGTTTTTGTTAAAAACCCGATTCGGGTGAGTCGCTAGAAATTCAAGCAGATTGAATTCTCTTGTCGTGAAAATAACTTCCTGATTTCGTACGTAGACTCTTCGAGAGACTTTGTCGATGACGAGACCGCGAATGTGAATCTCTGCGTTCGATGGCTCAGCTTGTCGGGCTGTCAAACGCTCGTATCTTGTCAGATGGGCTTTGGCTCTGGCAACCAATTCGCTGGGGCTAAACGGCTTTGTAATATAGTCATCGGCACCGAGATTAAAGGCGCGGATTTTATCGATCTCTTCTTTTTTGGCGGAGACGATCAGGATCGGCACTTCCTTGACTTGTCTGATCTGGCTGCACAATTCGAAGCCGTCCATGCCCGGAAGCTGCAAATCAACGATGATCAAACTGTAGTCACCATTGATGGCAAGCGGCAAGCCTTCGCTGCCAGAGTGGCATAAATCGACCTGAAAGCCGTTCAGTTCAAAATAATCCCGCTCAAGTTGAGCGATAGTCGTCTCATCTTCAATGATGAGGATACGTGAAGACATGGGAATGTGCACCTCCTATTGTTTGTGGGTACGTTTTAGCGTAAAGAACACGCTGGTACCTACGCCTTGCTTGCTCTCCACCCAAATTTTTCCGCCGTGACCCTCGACGATCTGGCGCGCGATGGACAGTCCCAGACCGCTACCGCCCGTAGAAGAATTACGGGATTGCTCCACCCGATAAAAGCGTTCAAACAGGTGAGGAATGGCTTCTTGTGGAATACCGATGCCGTTGTCTTTTATTTCAATGGTAGCCCAATGAGCGTCCGCTTGAACCGAGACACAGATGACTTTTTCAGGTTTATCCATGTATTTTTGCGAGTTGCCAATGATGTTTAAGACGGTGCGCTTGATTTTTTCCAGATCGGCGATGACCAGGGTGCCTTCTGCTGTGCGTTGCTTCCACTGAATCGTAATTCCTTTCTTTTCCAGATCGTAGTGCAGCTCGTCGATGCAGTCATCCAAAAACTGGACGATATCTACATGTTCAAACGTAAAGGGCACTTGCTTCAGATCGAGCTTGGAGTAGAGAAACAGCTCATCAACGAGCAAGTCGAGGTCTACTGCCTTGGAGTAAATGATGTTGACGTACTTTTCCATTTTCTCCGGGGTATCAGCTACGCCATCGCGGATTCCCTCGATGTAGCCCTTGATATTGGTAATCGGTGTACGTAAATCATGCGAGATGTTGGAAATCAACTCTTTGCGGCTTTCTTCGTCCGCAAGGCGCAGTCGCACTGATTCTTGCAATCGTTTGCGCATGTTTTCGAACGCTTCGTTCAGTTGTCCAATCTCGTCCTTCGTGTACAGATGGAGCTCAAAGTCCAGATTGCCTTCCTTGATGTTCTCAGCTGAATTTCGCAGTAAATCGAGCGGCTTGACGACACTGCGAGTAATCCAGCGGTACAGCAAGACGTTTGCGATGACAAGGACTCCGAGGAGGAGGAACACAAGCATCGGCAGCAGTTTGCGGATCACCTCACCAAATGGACTGCGTTCGCGGATTACAAAAACACTGCCTTTTGCGCCATCCGAAAACTTGAAGTCAAACTTGGCATACGCATAAAATCTTTCGCCGATGTTGAACGTGTTGCGAATCTGGTTGTTGTTCAAGTCATAGGGCGGCAAGCTGTTTTCCAGTTCGGGCTGATTGATGGTCGGGGAGGTAAAGACTTGATTGCTCTCTCTGCGGACATACAGGCCGGCTCGTACCGTTTTGAGCTTAAAATCATAATCGGCAAGCAGCTCCTGGTTTTGCAATTGATCCGGCTCATTCTTGGCGAGATATTTCAATTCAAGGAAAATATTCTCTTCTTGTTCTGTCAGCGGATTGAGCTGATAATGCACTTTATAAAAATCGCGAAAGCTGTTGAAATCACCTGTCGCCGCAATCGTAAATAGGCTGGCGGCTACAAAAAATGTCAGCAAGCTGATGACTAGCATCCCTGTGTAAGAGAGCAGCAGCTTGATACGGATGGACATGGACTCACCTACTTTCAATAGGGTGAAAATTTATACGCAAGATGACAAGTCCATTATATACAAGACGTCCAGCTGGTAAAGCATATTTACTTGGAACTCGGTCAAAATCAGTTATACTAGCAAGTAAGAAAACGAGAGCTTTGTATGAAGAGGAAGGACGGGGATATTCATGAAAGTAGCCATTGCACAACTGACAGCGACGATGGATAAGACGAAAAATTTGCAAAAAGCAGCCGATTACATTGCAAAAGCAAAGGCAGCAGGAGCAGATTTTGTAATCTTGCCAGAAATGTACAGTGCACCTGCCACGCCAAAGTCGGGAGTAACCCCAGCAGAGGTAGCGGAAAAGCTGGATGGTCCATTTGTTTCCGGCTTGGCAGAGCTCGCTTCGGAGCACGGAGTTTATGTGGTTTGTGGTGTGTTCGAATCCATCGAGGGTGATGAGAATCGTGCCTACAATACGACCGTTTTTCTAGGGCGTGAAGGTCAGCTGCTACATGCGTATCGCAAGACACATTTGTACGATGCCTTTTCCTACACAGAATCGGACTTCATAGCGCCTGGGGATAATCCGTATCAAGTGGTGGAAACGGAATTTGGCAAAATCGGGCTGATGGTATGCTACGAGGTGCGCTTCCCGGAAATCGCGAGACAGTTTGCGTTACAGGGTGCCGATATTTTGTTTGTGCCAGCAGGCTGGGTAGCGGGAGCGATGAAAGAGGATCACTGGGAGACGCTGGTTCGTGCGCGTGCTATTGAAAACACAATGTTCGTATGTGCGGCTGATCAGGTCGGAAATATTTTTGCCGGACGCAGCATGTTCGTCGATCCGATGGGTGTCGTGATAGCAAGTGCAGGGGAAGAAGAAACGTTATTGGTCACAGAACTGGATGTAAGTCGGATTGAACGAGTACGGGGCAAATTGCCAAGTGTTGCTAACCGCCGAGCAGAACTGTATACCAATTAAATGCCTATGCACACTTTCTCTTTTGTTCAATATGATGGTAACAGGTAACTAGTCATTATTTTGGCCCTAATGTAAGCGTCACCATCATAAGAGAGGGAGTGTGTACGAATGTTTTGGTTCGTATGGGCTGTCGTCGGTGTGGTCGTTTGGTGGGCAATGAGCTTGATCTGTAAAGGAAAAGCGACAGGATCAGGCTGGTGGGCTTCGCTCATTGCTGCTCTTTTGGGTAGCTGGCTGGGCGATTTGGTACTGGGTGATTGGCTGTGGATGTGGGCAGGCTTCAACGTCATTGCCGGAGCCATTGGTGCGGTCGTCATCACTTGGTTGTGGTGTTTGGTGGTGAAGCAATTAAAATAAGCGAAATGATTTCGTATTATAACGAACCAGGAATCGTCCAAATGGGCGGTTCCTGGTTTTTTCATTGGTCACTTGATATGTGGCTGCGGTGGGGAGAAGAATATTTCCAGTCTAGGCTTCAGTGCTCCGTCCCGCTGGGGGGTAAGACTGCCCGCTCCGAAGGGATTCGCGGGGAAA
>NZ_JABSUV010000021.1:0-113948 GCF_013284275.1 Brevibacillus sp. HB2.2 | reverse complement strand
TAGCGGCTACCACTTTTGCGTTTCCCCGTGAATCCCTTCGGAGCGGACAGTCCCAACTCTCAGCAGGACGGAGCCTGGAGCCTAGACTGGAAATATTCTTCTCCCCACTACAGCCATAAGCAAGTGATAACAAACTCTCCTACTCAAGCTGCCATGGCAATGCCGGGCTGGATTCGACCTCGTCATTGACAGGAGTTACCGCCGTCGATCCGCAGTACATCGCCCGCTCTGACAAGGTACTGACAATTGAGGATCGAATCAACGGCTTTTTTCAACGATGCATGAATGGTAAACCATTGCCATACAACAGTGATGAAATGCGGGCAATGGAGATAATGGCGCGTTCTTATCCTGCACCGTTTGTTTAATCAAGATAGCTCGCCATTGCCTTTGGTTCCAAAGGCACATAGACTAGCGAAGGGGTCTCTTGGCCTTTCACCCATATATAAGCCAGCTGTACAGAATAGTTTTTCAAGTAGGCTCTCGCTGCTCTTTCTGGCTGCATCTCTTGCTCGTCAGTCTGCGCACTTGAAGTGTTGCTGGATAAATCCTTCTGAAAGCCGATCACCTTTCCGGTTTTGGAATCGATGTCAACCGTGTATCCTTGTACATGATTCTCCGGACGCTTTTTTCCAGACAGAGCTTTGAAATAGATGCGGTATGTAGGTGAATGGAGTTCAACTTTGATCACTTGCAGCCCAGTAATTTCGGAATCCAGATATTTTTGAAGGAATGAAACGGCTGTATCGGTCACAACAGTAGCATCCTTCGCTTCAGCAGAAGGAGATGTTGGTGGATTCACATACTCGAATCCAGTGACCTCACCTGTCAAATCATTCGCCTGAAGAGAAACAGAACTGTTCTTGCCCACCTTCCAATGATAGGTAGTCGTACCTTGGTCGCCCTCCACTTTCCACAAGCTTTCTCCTTCTACCGTGAAATCAAAATTCGTTTCCAATATTCTCATGGCCTCTTCTTTATTCATAGCAATCATTCTCGTTCCAACGCCACTCACCTTGTAATTCTTGCCACGCAATTGGTTATATTCCCTCTCGACTCCAATCAATTGACCATCTTTGGCATCTACAAAACCCATCAGGTCAGGATTGTAGCTGATGTTCTGCGTGTCTGAATAGAAAAGCGACATGACGTCGGCTAGAATGGACTCCGCCTCTACTTTAGAAATCGTACGGGATGGATCAGGAAAGGTTTGTTCATTTCGTTCTCTTATCTGAATCTGGCTAGCAAGTACAGATTTTCCGTTGTTGGCTTCATCCAGCATCACGATGTAGTGATCATTGATGAACGGAATCCCGTTTACGGTACGCGCAAAGACAAATTGCTTTTGCTTTGTATCCGACAAGGAATCTACAAACTGGTAGGAGCGACTATCCTCTCCAACCATTTGCTCCAGATAGGCAGCTGCTTGGTCATGCAGGGTAGTCGAGGTCGTTTTGCTGTAGGGAGCCGTTGTTGTCATAGCAGTGCTCTCCTTAGGAGATTTCTCTCCTATTCTCGACTCTTTTGCAGTGACTCGTTTTTCTGGCCCCGCTATCTGTTCTTTTTTTACCCCAACCGCAGGAGGTACCGGTACACTTTCCTTGGTATTTTCAGGATCTATTTTTGTAACAGTCATCGGTTCAAAACTCGGAGGAGACAACTGTTCTGGTGACGAGTGCCTTGGTTCTACGTCAGTTGAAGGAAGAGCGAGTGAAGCTCCCCAGGCAACCAACAGAAAAAAGGCAACAGCCTGAACACTCTTGATCATTCGATTGCTGGCGATTGACTGCTGATCCATTTTCCTTGCTTTTGCCGCCAAAGCTACTCTTAGCCGTTCCTTGGCTTCCATTTGCGGTTTTGGAGCATATTGATTCAATTCTTTCATTCTCTCATGTAGGGTATCTCCGTCTTTCCAATACATGTGCTCCCCCCTCCTTCCGTTCCCTTTCCTCCATCTTTTGTTGAATGAGTTTGATGGCCCGATGATAGTCTACCTTGGCTTTGGACTCAGAGATACCCAGGAGCTCTGCTGTCTCTTTCACGCTGTGCCCCTCAATAGAACGTAAAATCACAACCATGCGATACTTGGGAGGAAGCGAGAGAATCGTATCTCTAAGCTGGCGGTCTCTCTCCTTTTCCATATAAACCTCTTCTGGCAAGCCATCTTTGGCTGGAAGCTCCTTAAACCAAATATCCCCGAATATTCTCTGAAATTTTTTGCGTCGATAAAGATCAATGGCAGCATGCTTGGCAATGGAAAATATCCATGTTTTTACATGCACTCTTCCGTCATACCGAGGCAATGCCTGCAACACCCGCGTGAATACTTCTTGGGTGATATCTTCTGCGTCGTTTTTGTTCCCAATAAAATGATAGAGGAAATAATAGATGTCCTGATAATAGGTTTCGACAAGATCATGAATCCTCTCTTCATAGCTCCCATACATCTGCTTCCCTCCTTTACACAAAACAAGTGTGCTTGCTCCATTAACTGAAAGCAAGCACAGCACTCCCTTATTTCTTCTTTCTTGGGTTTTGGATAGACTCCCCTGTCAAGGCGTCTACGTACTCTAACACATCGTCATTCTCTTGTGGCTTGTAAACCAGCATCGTGGACTCCGAACGTTTGCGGTCTATGACCGGAGCAAAGTACATCAGTTCCAATGGGTGATGCTTCAGATACTCTTTGGCAGCTTTCTCTGGTGAGACTGCCTTGGCTGGATCGGGATAGGTGACTGCGCTGGGATCGAATTCTCCAAACAGGCCCATGAGTTTGCCTGTCTCACTATTAATCTCAACTGTATACGATTGATCCTCAACCGGGATGCCATTTATCGTGTTGAAATAATTGAAGAGGTAATGATCGGATTGCTTCAGGCGGAAATCCTTGTCCAGTACCACAGCTTTTGTATCGGTATGCAAATAAGTTTGTAGCACTTGCAGGGCTGTCTTTTGAGCTTCTTCGATGGATACCTTCTTGCTGGGCTCTTTAGAATCGTCTTCCAAATACAGAGCAACGACTTGACCATTCGTGTTTTTTACCTGTACGGTGGCGACTTGATCCCCTTTTTTCCATTGAAACTCCTTCCTATCCCCATGTGGCTCATATTCGGGGACCTTTTCAGTAAAAGTAGCTCCCGTTGTGTCAAAGCCAAGAAGATTTTTCAAATGGCTCGCAGCTTCATCCTTATCCTTTGCAATCAACTTTTGGCCCTGCGGCGAAACTGGAATAGCAGGAGCTGAAAGATTGGGTTCTCGGTAAAATCTCGCATGTTCGGTCTCGACTGATTTGCCTGACTTGGCATCCAAGAATCCGGACCAGGAGACCTGATACGTCAACATCAAGCCACTGCGGTCTTTATTCGAACGATAAACGGGTGTCATCAATCCTACGACTGCTTTTTCTGCCTCTTCTAAAGACATCGCTTCTTCTGGTTTCGGAAGGGAAGCAGGATCAATCTGCTTGGAGATCTGCCCAACGTTGCTGATCAGAGAGACGACCTCCCCTTTCTCATTCAGGCCCAGGTGCATTTTTTCATCATGATGCGGAACCCCGTTTATGACTTGCCGATATTCGGGAAAGCCCAATTGCTCTGACTTTTGCGGATTATATTGGTACATCTTCGCCGCGTCTCCCAGTAAAGCTTTCAAAAATGCATCCGCTTTTTCCTTCTGGACGTCCAACGGAAGCTCCTTGTCATCCGGTTCATCTGTCTCATAACCAAAGCTGTCGATGTCCCCTGTCTTCTTGTCCAGAAAAATGACCATCCGGGGAGTTTTTTTACCGTCTCCCTTTTTTCGTTCTACCATGACAGCATCGCTTGTTTCTCCTATGTCCATTTTCTGAACAGTGAGCTCTTTTATATATGGCAGTAGCTCTGACAGCTTGTCGATTGTTTTTTGGGCCATGGCCTGCGCTGTCGCATCCATCGCCACTCCCGTATGGCTGGCTGAAGTTTTCTCAGCTTGAGCCGCCCATGCTGGCGTGGCTGTCAGAAGAGTTGCCGCCATGACTGACATAACTGCCCGATTCCATTTTTTCATCTATTCTTTCCTCCTCAGATTTGTTTCCTGCTTCTCATTTGCATTATTCGCACGAGCTTACAAAAGGTTACAATTTATTTCCAGTTTCCTCCACAAAAAGACAATCATCTGAACAGCGACTATCCAAACAATCAGTTTCCCCGGTCAAACTATGGTTACAAACATACAAAAAAACCTTGCTATGGTGATAAAACAGCAAGGTTTTCAGGCTGACTTTTTATGTTTTGGCTTTTAGCTAGCCCCGGCTGTTACAGCTTTTGCTTGATGATCACGCACCGCCTGATTGCTCGCTGCCATAAACGCCTGCGCGACCGCCATCAGTACATCTCGATGCTCGGCAACTCCTTTAAAATGACTTCCGTTGGCGCTGACCGTCACGATCGCTTCGCCTGTCGCATGCTCTCCCGACGACAATGAATACAGCTCCATGTCCGTAAACTCCACGTCGAACGGCAGTGCCTGCTTGATGCCTGCCACCAATGCCTCAACAGGTCCTTCTCCCGTGCCAGAATATGCTTGTTCTGCTCCTGTCACATTGTTCGTAATCGTGCAGGAAGCCATGCGATGTCCAGATGTGCCGGTGAGCACTTGCGCATTTACGAGTGTGAATGGCTCCAGTACGGCGTTCACGGTATGTCCCACGAGTTCAAGCAATTGATGATCCTGAACAACTTTTTGCTTGTCAGCCAGCTCTTTAAATTGGACGTACAGTGTCTCCATCTGCTCATCGGTCAGCTGTATCCCGAATTCATTTACACGGTGCTTAATGGCATGGCGACCGGAATGTTTTCCGAGAATGATCATGTTGCGAGGCACGCCCAAGCTCTCCGGGTCCATGATTTCGTAGGTGCTGCGCTCTTTTAAGAGACCATCCTGATGAATTCCCGCTTCGTGCTGAAAGGCATTGCGACCGACAATTGGTTTGTTGAAAGCAATCGGGAAGCTCATGGCACGACTCACCTTTTGTGAAGTGGTGTAAATGTGCTCCGGTCTGATGCCAGTCTCGGCATCCAGTGCTTCTTTGCGCGTCTCAATGGCCATCACCAGCTCTTCCAAGGAGCAGTTCCCTGCTCGCTCACCGACCCCGTTGACCGTTACTTCGACTTGAGTGACCCCAGCACGAATCGCAGCCAAACTGTTTGCAACCGCGAGTCCCAGGTCATTGTGGCAGTGTGCACTGAACTCTACCTTGTCGCTGCCACGAACGTTTTTCATGACACGAGTGAACATAGCTCCGTACTCTTCCGGAAGCGCGTAACCTACCGTATCGGGGATGTTGATAATGGTTGCCCCTTCTTCAATCGCTGCCTCAATCATCTCAAACAGGAACTCATCACCTGTACGAGTCGCATCCATCGGCGAAAATTCGAACCGGTCTACAAACTGTTTGCCGTACGCAATCATCTCGCGGGCGATCTTAATCACCTGCTCTCTGGACTTGCGGAGTTGGAAGTCCAGATGAATGCTGGAGGATGACAGAAACATGTGGAGTCTGCGACGCTCTGCCGCTTGTGTAGCCCGAACGGCAGCGTCGATGTCCTCTTTCACCGCACGAGCAAAGCCACAGATTTCCACGCCGTGCACCTCTTGCGAAATACGTTGCACCGCCATGAAGTCACCAGGGCTGGAGATGGGAAAGCCCGGTTCAATGACATCCACACCGAGGTCTGCCAAATGCTTTGCTATCACGATTTTTTGCTCAGGCGAAAGAGACGCTCCTGGCGCTTGCTCTCCGTCACGCAGTGTCGTATCAAAAATATGGATTCGTTTTGTCATGGTAATGCCTCCTCAATTTTTAGTCGTTTTTTTCGTAATAAAAAAAGCCCACCGTCTCCATATACAAGAGACGACAGGCTTTTCGCTGCCGCGGTACCACTCTCGTTGATCCCCTCTTTTTTCAGAAGAGAATCCACCTCGCTGTCCCGATGACGTGGGACGATCCGTCAAGGTCTACTGAACGGTTTCAACCTTGCCGCTCCCGGGTGAGATTCGAGCATTTCCTGACTGCGTCGCACCTACCCGCAGCTCTCTGGACAAGAAATTCGCTTTACTAGCTCCCGTTCTTCGCGTTTGTTCTATGTCGTTGTGAAAATCAAAAAAGGCCTGCCGTCTCTATCGAAGAGACGACAGACCTTGTCTATCGCGGTACCACTCTCGTTGACCCCAGCTACTCGCCAGAAGTCCACCTCATGTACTAATCCTAGTCGATCAGCACAACCCGATCACGGAGGTTAACCGTCAGAACTTACTACTCGATGCAGCGCTACATCTAGTTCAGTCCTGCCGCTCCCGGGCGAGCTTCACTGGCTTCTCTGACTGCGTTGCACCGTCCCGCAGCTCTCTAAACAGATCAGTCCACTTACTGTTCCCGTTCTTCGCGTTATTGTTATTATTGTTTGAAATTTTATTCGGTTTATATCTGATTGTCAATGGAGGCTAGCAATAAAAATAATTTTAATTAGCAAATTAATTGAGCTCTCTCACCGAGCTGCGGCTGAACTGTCTGTAATAAAGGCAAGCGAGACCCAGTATCACGAGCACTAAAGTGGAGTAAATATTGCTATAGACCGACGCTCCTGGATAGCTATTGAGCAGATTCCAGCTTACAGCAGCTCCTCCATCAATCGACTTGCCGTACAAGGTAGCTGCAAGTGCACCTGCAATAAAGTTCAGCATTGCCAACAGTCCCATCCCGACGCCGATCTGTTCCTTTGGTAACGACTGTGAGATTGCGTTTGACATCGAAATCATCATAAACGATAATCCGACATTGCCAAAAATCAGAAAAACGGCAATGAAGAACGGGGAAACCCCCGCAAAGGAAGAGAAAAGGACAAAGCTGCTTAAAAGTAGCACAGACGCTGTGTAAAATAAATACGAATTCCCTTTCTTATCTGCAAGAATCCCAGCCTTTTTCCCCAAGAACGCGGTCACAATTGCTCCTGGTACCATGACAAAGCCAATGAGCCCCGGTGCCAGATGATTCACATCGGCCAACAACTGTGGACTAAGAAAAGCGAACGAATAGCCGCTCCCGATCATCAAAAAGGCAATGATCAGCCCGAGCGAATAGCGTTTACTCCGGAATAAACCAGGGCGAATAAATGGTTCTGCAGCCGTCCGAATCCTTACCAGGAACAGAAGGAATGAGAGGATGCACCCCAGTGCGAGCAACAAGCTCTGATTTGTAATAGCTAGCAGAAGCAATGCAATCGTTATGGCGAGAAGCCCACCACCGATCCAGTCCATTTTGACGGCTTCCCGCTCCTCCTCTTCCAAATACTTACGGAAAAAAGGCACGGCAAAGAGTGTGAACAACGGCATGCAGAACAGCCATCTCCAATCGAGCAGACTGACCAGCAAAGAGGAAAGAACGGGACCTAATGCGCTACCGATTGCCATCCCTGTCATGGAGATTCCTAGAGCTCGGCCCCTACTCTCTGGGGGAAAATAACGCACCGGAATAATGGAAGACGTCGCCGGAACAACAGCAGCTCCTGCTGCCTGCACAATTCTCCCAAAAAGCACCATGCCATAATTATCGGCGAAAAAACCGATAACGGAGCCGATGGCAAATAAAATCAATCCGAATGCAAGCAAATGCTTGAGCTTGTAGGAATCAGCTAGCTTTCCGTACATCACGGTTCCAACCGCATAAATTAACAAAAAGGCAGACGTCACCCAGCTTACTTGGCTAAAGGATAAATGAAACTCCGTCCTGATTTGCGGTAACACGATATTGAACATCGTAGCACTCATCACCGTAATCATGAGCGTAAACACGAGTACGCGAAGAACTTTTTCAGCAGATTGTTGTTGTGGTTCGGTTTGCATATTGGAAAGACACCTCTCGTTATCACCGATTTCTTCCCGGGAAGGTGATTGTTGGCCTTGCTAGATGTAGTTTATAATGATTTTAAAATAAACAAAAATATATCTTTTGACATGTAGTTGATATACCTGAGTATATGGAGTTGAATCGAATGGAATTGTTGCAATTGCACTATTTCCGAACAGTGGCCAAGTGGCAGCATATGACGAAAGCCGCCCAAGAGCTGCGGATTGCTCAGCCTGCTCTAAGCAAAACCATTGCTCGGTTGGAAGAGGATGTCGGGGTTCCGTTATTTGATCGCGAGCGGGGACGTATTCGGCTAAATACATTTGGGAAGGCATATTTGGAGCGTGTAGATAAAGCACTGAACTTGTTAGAGGAAGGTCAAAAAGTCGTATCGGATCTAGCCGGAATGGAGCATGGTCGTATTCATCTGGCAACGTCGACCTTGGATCTATTATCAGAACCGTTGGGCAAGTTTCTCGCACACCATCCCGATGTGCATTTCCAGATCACGCAAGCCACCATGGAAGAAATGGCACTCCTTTTGGAGTCAGGCGAAGTGGATATTTGCTTCACGCATTTGCCGATCAAGCTACCGGATATTTTGACAACGCCCGTATTGAAAGAAGATATTCATGTAGCTGTCCCACGCACGCATCACTTAGCCAAGCAAGCCAGCATTCAACTAAGCGAGCTGGCTGAAGAGTCCTTTATCGGCTACCGGGAGGACTTTCCCATCCAAATGCTGTATGATCAGTTCTTTCAAAAAGCGGGGATTACCCCCAAATTCGCTTGTCGGGTAGATGATCCCGGCTCTATCCAAAAGCTGGTCCGGGCAGGTCTTGGTATCGCCCTCTATGGCTGTATCAGTCGAGAGGAAGACCCTCACCTTGTCATGCTTCCGATCAAACACCCAATCTGCCAGCGACATTTTCAAATGATTCGGCACGAAAAAAGATACCTCTCCCTGGCAGCACGCCAGTTCTGTGATTTTATCGTCCAGTATTTTGCTGATTCTCTTGAAAAATAAGCCCCTTTCCAACAGAAAAAAGCCTGGCATCCTTCGCCAGGCTCTTCCCCTACTCTTGTTTTCTTTTTTTCATACGTAAAATAATGCCGTCAATGAGCAGTCCAATCCCCGCTCCGTAAAAAGGGGCCGCAAACCGAGTTCCTTCAGCAAGCGGCAGGTCTTTCAAGTACACGATAAACACACCGACAATAAAACCGATCATCGTGTAGCGCAGCCGGGTCGCCCCCATCAAACGACACTCCCTTTCACGCTACTTCCCGAATTTATTTGGCATTTTCATGTTTTTCATCGTACGACTCATTTGTTTGAGCTGCTTTTGATTTAGATTCATCCCCATTGAGCGGGCCATGGCTTGAAGCTGCTTGTCGTCCATTTGCATGTTGGACATTTGTTTTTTCAATAAATAAGTCCCTCCATAAAATCCACCAGCGAGACCGATTAACAATGTAACAATTGGAATTACCCAGTTGTACCAAGCCATCAATACATTACCATCCTCTATACGTAATTATGAACTCTTTTATTGTACCATAGTTGGGCTATCTTCTGTAAATTGTGATTAGAAAACTTGGAAAATGAGAACACTGCCCTCAACAACATCCTTGTCTCAAGCATATTCTAATAGCAAGAGGTGAAACAACCATGACTCCAATTGTGATTCTGGACGCTGGACACGGTGGCAGCGATCCAGGCGGAGGTAACAACACGCAATTTACCGAGAAAGATATGAATTTGCAAATATCGCTTTACCAATATAATCGCTTTTTGGCTCTAAATATTCCTGTCGCGATCACACGGACAACCGATGTGACTCTAACAAGTGAGGCTCGGACTGCTCTGGTTCGAAACAGTAGTGCTCGCTACTGCATATCCAACCATATTAACTCAGGTGGCGGCCGGGGCTCCGAGGTCATTTACTCGATTTATGGCTCCCCAACCTTTCCCCAATTGATCCAGGATGCCCTGACAGCGGAAGGGATGCCAAATCGGCGCATTTTTACGCGGACACTGCCAGATAATCCGCGACTCGATTACTACTTCATGCACCGGGAGACTGGTAGCGTCGAGACGGTCATCGTCGAGTATGGCTTTGCCGACAATGCGTTGGACGCAAATAAACTGCAGCAGGATTGGCGAGATCTCGCGGAAGGGGTAGTCCGGGCATTTTGCACATACGCTAAACTTCCCTACCAGCCCCCTGCGACTGCGACTCCTACTTCAACTCCAAAACCTACTACAGCACCTACCCTTGCTCCCACTACTTCTCCCGGAAACGGCGCTGACTGGAAGCAGGAAGCCGTCAACTGGCTGTATGATCAAGGCTTTTTGACAGACGAACAATGGCGTCAGCAGCCTGACCAACCTCTGCCGCTCTGGGCACATGCTGTCATCCTGAAGCGTTTATTCGAAAAGCTCAAACCGTAACATCACGTCTCCGTTTAATCATCTGCCTTAAAACGGGTCAGCGGCGTATCCGTTAAACCCGAATAGTTTCTTTTTGCTGGCACACTCACCAATTCGTCCTCTGGATAGCGGTAGGCGGTTAACTTTCCGCCGAACACACATCCTTGGTCGATGTTGATGGTGCCATTTTTTCGTTTTGGTTCTGGATGCGGATCATGTCCCCATACGATGATAGGCGAAGTCACCTTTCGTTCTTTTGCCCATTCTCTGCGGATCGGGCGCCCATCCGGCCCCGTCCCTGCTACATCGCCATATCGGCAAAACGTGTAGACCGCAGGCGAATCCATCCCTATGTAATCATCGCGAATCCCCGCATGAACGGCGACCACTACTATTTTTTCATTTTGTTTGATGATCATGTGCGAAGGAGAAGAAAATAGTAATCTACGGCTCTGCTCGCGCAGCAAAGAGGCCTTCTTCGGTCCGTATTCTTGCTGATACAACCGAATCTCCTCTTCTACCTTTTCATCTCCGTGAGCCAATGTCACTGGTCTGCCATCCAACCAGCGGGCTACTTTCCACCCGTGGTTACTATCTACCATTTCAGCCAGGCCTGCCGTGACATGCTGGTGAAAAAATTGCAGCATTTTGATTGAGTAAGGTCCACGACTCGTGATATCACCGAGGGAAAGGAGCTTTCGGCCGTGGGGATGGCGATATGTACCGTCTGGGGCTCGTTCATATCCCAAGCGTTTGAGCAATTCTATAAATTCGTCGTAACAGCCGTGAACATCCCCAACGATATCCACACCATTGTCAGCCGAAAGCACCTTGGAGCGTGTTTGAGGTTTGTGCCTCATAGCCCGTCCCTCCTTTCCGTAATCTCTCATTCGTTACTTACTATCTTTACCACATCTACGAAAAAAACTCACGGTTTGCACACAAGAAAACGGTTTAAACAAGTAAACGCGCGAAAAAGCCCCTGTTTGCTGAGGAGCTATTTGGCGCGTTTACTTAAAGATGATGCTATGTGATTAACCTAAGCTATGTGTATGCACATAAATGGCCGCTTGCGTGCGATCCTCCACGTTCAGCTTGGCAAGAATGTTGCTGACATGAGTCTTGACTGTTTTGATCCCGATAATCAGCTCATCAGCAATTTCTTGGTTGGACTTGCCCTGACCGATCAGCTTCAAAACCTCCAACTCGCGCGGCGTCAGCTGTTCATGAGGATGAGACTCTTGACCGTGACGGAAACGGGCCATGATTTTTCCTGCTACCCTCGATTCCAGAACTGGCTCACCCGCGGCAGCAGAGCGAATTGCTTTTGCAATTTCGGCTGCACGCGAAGTCTTTAACAAGTAGCTGAATGCCCCCGCTTCAATGACCGGATATACCTTTTCGTCATCAATAAAGCTAGTCAAGACAATAACCTTACTGGAAGGGCAGCTTTCACGAATACGTCGTGTCGCTTCCACACCGCCGATGCCTTCCATGACCAAATCCATCAGAACGACATCTGGGAGCAGTTCTTGCGTCATTCGCACGCCTTCTTCCCCACTGCCTGCCTCTGCTACGACTTCAATATCGTCCTCTGTAGACAAATAAGCAGCCAGACCCATCCTAACCATTTCGTGATCATCTACCAGTAGTACCCGAATCACCGAGCCTTCACCCTTCCCGTTCCGTCTGTAACACTATAGGAATACGCACCTCAATTTGCGTCCCCTTCCCAATCGCCGAGTAAATCTCCATGGAGCCTCCAACCTCTGCTACGCGCTCTTGCATGCTGCGCAAACCGTAGGACGTCATCTTCTCCCCATCCGGATCAAAACCAACACCGTCATCCGTTACTCGCAGGCGAACCTGCTCTTGCAGTGTAAATAGCTTCACTGCAATCTGGGTAGCTCTGGCATGCCGCAATGTATTGGACAAGGACTCCTGCAAAATACGGAACAAATGATCCTCAATTCCACTCGGCAAGCCTTCGACGTCTTCGATCTCCCAAGTCAGCTGCATGGTATTTTTACGCGTCAGCTCATCTAAAAGTTCCAGAATAGCTTCTTTCAATGACTTGTTTTGTAACGTAGCCGGGCGAAGGTGCAAGAGCAACGCCCTCATCTCTGCTTGTGCAGCTGCTGCCATCTCTTCGACCAATTCAATCTGTTGGGCTGCACGCTGAGGATTTTTTTCTACAAGCCGCTTCATCGCCGCAGTCGTCATGGCGATGGCGAACAGCTGCTGGCTGACTGCGTCATGCAGTTCTCTCGCCAATCTCTGTCGCTCCTCAGTTACTGCTGCATGCTTCAATTGCTCTGCGAGAGCCGCATTGTGGTTCGACAACCGCTGCAAAGATGCTACTTGCTCTTCCCATTGCGAAGCCAAGCGATTGATCTGCCATCCTAATTCGCCGACTTCATCAACGCCCAATTCGGGAACCCGATATGACAGCATCCCGCGTCCAAGCTTCATAGCAGCTTCCCACAGTACACTGAGTCTCTTTTTCAACAAATTGCCGATGATATAGGAAATGATCAATGCCACTAAGACACCTGCCGGCAAAGAAACAACAAAAGCAGCAAGCTGAATCAAGCCCTCTGGATCGGTAGGCAGATTGATGCCTATATATTCTGCCAGCCACTTCACGAGGTTGCGGTCGCTAATTATTTCGTTGTACCACCGATGAATCCCGGGGTGATCTTTCCATAAAAAGTATAGCCAAAAGAAACAAATAAACGCGGCAGTAATTGCACTGACGGCCAGTAACATGCCATAGCGCACGTATTGCCACTGAATACTTGCCAATCGCTGTCGACGCATCCGCCAGTACCTCCTAGATGTACTTGACTTTTATATCGCCGACAAGCAGCGAGATATGCAAGTTTACTTTTTGCAATGCTTCATCATACTGATCAGAACGAATCTTAACACTGCGATTGATACCTCCCTGCCGGTGGCTTAGCACCTCCAGGTCACCAATACTCAAGCCTGCCGTTACCGATACAGGAAGATCGATAGGCACATAAATCGTCACATCGCCTACCCAGCCCTCTACGACAAGAAACGCCTCATCCCGCATCAACACTGCCCGAGAAAGATCAATCACAACATCCCCGATTCCATGCCAGACATGCAAGTAACTCAGTTCAAAACGCCCGGAAGTCAGGTGATAATCCCCAATCAGAGAACTGCGGGAATCTTTTGGCAACATGTCGTCAGGTGATGAAGACATTTTTTCGTGATGAGGAATTTTGCCACCAACATGCTTCCATTTGTTCCAGTTGTCTTGCCAAGGGCGTTCCGCTGTTGAAACGTTCACGTCATTCGGGACACTCGCATCACTAGTCAAAATCGTCTCCGCAGCAGATGGGATCCCACTCTCTCCCAATGGTTGATTCACACGCTGATCTCGTTTGCTGTTCTTGCCCCGAATCAACTGAAAGCCGAAATAAATAAACACGATTGGTACTGCAATCTGGAACAAATCATCAATTCCGACACCGAACCACATATCCGTCGCGATGATGGTCCCAAGAGAGAATAGAATCCCTCCGCCAATCCGATTTTTATTCCCCCACAAACGAAGGCCAAAATAAATAAGCACCATCGGCCACAAATCAAACAGACCGAACGATATGATACCCAAACTGTCTAACAAAAGACCGATTCCCGTAAAAATAATCAGGACACCAGCCAACATTTTGTGTAAACGGGACAGTTTCACAAAAGTCTCCTCTCTCACGCCCCACGCTGATCGTTTTCACTTTGTCCATTACGACATGTATAGATGAATGCAGGCGGAATGTTCAACAGGGTAAAGTCGATCTTGACCCAGGGAAAACGATCCTGCAACTCAGCTTGGAGTTGTAGCGAATATTGGAATGTAATAAATAGGCCCCCTGGCTTCAGTACAGATTGAACTTCGTCCAGAATTGCTGCCCGCAGCTCTTGTGGAAAATTGGCGAATGGCAGACCTGAGATAATGACATCTGCACCTGCAAGGTCCTGCTCCTCCAAGTAAGACCTAAGTTTAGTCGCTTCCTCCCTGATAGCAAGATCGGGAAAACGTGATTGAAGCATAGAGCGAAATTGGGAATC
Source organism: Brevibacillus sp. HB2.2 (assembly GCF_013284275.1). Taxonomy (NCBI): domain Bacteria; kingdom Bacillati; phylum Bacillota; class Bacilli; order Caryophanales; family Paenibacillaceae; genus Brevibacillus; species Brevibacillus sp. HB2.2. The sequence goes on along the minus strand of NZ_JABSUV010000021.1, from coordinate 99,537 downwards.
TCGTTCCACGAGCACGTACTGTGTGCCGGGATGCAAGCGCTGATAGATCGTTTGGGTAAATGCCCCTGTACCAGGTCCCAGCTCCAGGATCACATCGGTTGAAGCCCAATCGACGCTTTTCAACATTTGCTCACATAAAAAACGAGAGCTGGGGATGATACTACCGACGCGTCCAGGCTCAGCGATAAACCGCCGCAAAAAGACCAAGAAGTCCTGCAAGAATCGTACCTCCTAGGGGAAAAGCAGCCTGATGTACACAGGCTGCCGAATTGACACAATCTATTCTACACCTTGTCCCCCAGTTCCTGTTGAATTAGGATTGTACTGGTTTGGCTACCGGTGTTTTTACTTCCTTAATGGATGCTTTGATGCTGGCAAGTTCTGCATCGAGATCATCCTTTTCCAGTTCAGACAGAGCGTTCTCCCAAGCGCGGTTCGTTTGGCGCCATTGCCCGCTCATTTGCGCTTCTGCTTCCATGCGCATGACTTTCTCTTCCATGCGAGCGAAGCCACGGCCTGCGGACTGATTGCCGATACCGACAACTGCTTGATTGACTTGCTTTTGTGTACGAGCTACTTGTGCACGTGCCATCAGTGTGAACTTTTTCGCACGCATTTTATAGAACTCTTCCTTCAGCTCAGCCAGCTTCTCGCGCATTTGCGTAGCTGACTCGGATGCTGACAGGTAGAGAGTTTCATATTCCGCTGCACGGCCTTCGTACTGCTTCTTGTCAGCGAGTGCTCGACGAGCCAACTCGTCTTCTCCTTCAGTCAAGGCGAGCTTGACTTGGCGATCACGTTTTTCGATCAAAGCATTGGCTTCGTCCAATTGCTGGCGGAATTTCTTTTCCAGTGCAACCTGACGGGCAACCGCTACTTCAACTTGTCCGATTTCTACTTCCATGTCACGCATATATTGATTCAGCATTACTACCGGATCTTCCATCGAATCCAATGCATCATTTACCGAAGCTACTGTCAGGTCACGCAAACGTTTAAAGATACTCATTATTTTTTCCTCCTCATCATATCACATCATATTGTTCATCCAAAAGACTCTTGCGACATTGGCGTTACTGTGGGCGTCTTCTTACATCTCTCTCCCAAGTGTCCAGCGTATCTTCCTTTAATACTTTTTGGGCCCATTCACGCTCCCAAGCAGGTGGCGCTTGTTTAGGTTCTTGGCTGGGACGCAGTAAGCGATATCCCAGATAAATCACCCCAATGGCCAGAAGCGCGTGAAACAGTAGGTCAAGCTTGCCAATCAACATCAGGAACCCGAATAGGAAGACCAGGATTCCCCAAAATCGTGAACCGGTTTGTCCCATGATCTTTTTGGCACCGTATATCATGATCACGCCGGGAATGATAAACCCGAGCAAGTCTCCGATATCGATACCAACCAGATCGAGAAGAACCAACCCACCGACTAGCAGCAGAACCAGCCCGAGTAGTACTTTGCCAGACCGTTCGCTCATTACTCGCTTACCTCCATTCGTTTTGCATGTGGTGCTTGTGGAACGTTATGCCCTTATTGTAGCCCTCGGTATAGGCTTCCCATAACGGGCGTGCGGTTGGTTTTTCCCTCCGTCCTTGGACGGAGACATTTTCCTGCCTTAATCGGACGAGCTCTCCCGCAAGGCAGGAATAAGCCCACGTCGAAAGGCGGCTTGCACTGTCGAACGAAAACGTTACAGCATTTGACGCTATCTTTGTGACGAATATGTGAATGAACAGATAAAAAGAAGGAAAAAAAGGATTGGCGTAGAATCTTCGTAAGAGTGCGTGTAAAAAAACATCGAAAAATAGCCGAATTCCGCTTAGCGGAAACGGGGGAACCACGTTTTTGGGGTGAATGGTTGCTACTCCTAGCAGCCTAGGGCGTCCTTTCGACCGAACCCTTCAGCTAACCTCGTAGGCTCACGAAGGGAGCAGTTTCTTTTGCGCAAGATGGTTTTATCTTTATTTATGGCTGGATTACTTACTATGGGGGCAGGCGCTGCACAGGCTGCTGAGGAGAATACTCTCCATGAAGTTGTCAGTGACTTGTACGGTACCCCTTACAAATCTTCCGGCTCGTCCAAAAAGGGCTTTGACTGCTCCGGTTTCACGCGCTACGTATTTGATGCGTTAGGTGTAGACCTGCCTCACAATTCTGCTTCCCAGTACGAGTTAGGTACAGAGGTAGACAGAAAAGATTTGCAACCAGGCGATCTCGTATTCTTCAATACGAACGGTCGCAGCATTTCTCACGTGGGTATCTACATCGGAGACGGCACATTCGTGCACTCGGAATCTGGTCGTGGAGTCGTCAACACCAAGTTGAACGATCCATACTACTGGAGCAAGCGTTATGTAGGCGCCAAGCGTCTCAGTGCTCCTGTTCTAGCGAAAGCAGAAACTCCGAATAAGGAAAAAGCGGTGCAAGCTGCATCGTTGCCGGAAAAACCAGCTAAAAAATAGTCATTCGGCAAAATAATAAAAGCCAGGGACACTACGTCTCTGGCTTTTTCTGACGAAATTTAGTACCTGGTCTAAAGAGGTACCCTCACATATTAGAACAACTTAATAACTTACGGGGTTTCTTCCCCTGATAGGGGCAAAGCATGTTATGATAGACAAGACCCATTCTTTGAATGGTATTCCTTATTAATAGAAGTAACTGGGGGTTGTTCCGGTGAAAGATCACATTTTAATTGTCGATGACAATCTGGAGATTATTGAACTGCTAGAAGACATTTTGGAGAACGAGGGCTTCAGCGTTTCCTCTGCTGAAAGCGGAGAAGATGCACTCTCGTTGCTCAGCCAAGGTGAGCGTCCCAACCTGATCCTTTTGGATATTATGATGCCCAACATGAGTGGCTACGAGCTCTGCTCTCAAATTCGCCGTGAGTGGGATTTACCTATACTGTTTCTCAGTGCAAAAGGAAAAGCGGTAGATAAGGTAGTCGGCTTCGAAATCGGCGCAGACGATTACATCACGAAGCCTTTTGATACAGAAGAGCTACTCGCTCGCATTCGTGCCCACCTTCGTCGCTATGAGCGCATTCGCAAGCATACCGAAGAGCAGCCTGAGAAGGAAACAGCCTCTTCTCCAATTACGGTTTTGAAATTCAAGGACTTGGAAATTCATAAAGAAACGTATTCCGTATACGTATGTAACCAAAAGATCGAGCTCTCTACCAAGGAATTCCAACTACTCACCTTCCTCGCAGAAAATGCGGGCATCGTCTTTACAAGAGAGCAAATTTATGACCGTGTTTGGGGATATGGTTATGGCTCGCTCAATACAGTGACGGTCCATATTAAAAACCTCCGTGAGAAGCTGGAAACAGAACGTCAATTCATTAAAACACAATGGGGGACAGGCTACGTTTTTATCGGGGAGAAGCTTTAAATGAGCTTGCGCAATAAAATTTTTCTCTCCTTCATTGCCTTGCTCACACTCAACATTTTGTTGTTTAAATTTGTTTTTCAAGACATTATTGTCGCTCAACTCAAAAATGACCGGCATAATCAGTACCAGGCTGAGAAGGAAGCCGCAGAGAAGGTCATGCTCAATCAACTGCTTCTCGTCAGTAATTTCAAGGACCCAATCGAACGCATGGAGCTTGAGAAGCAGTTGCCAGACGACGTGATGTACCGCATGCTCGTGAAGGATGCCAATGGAAACACTATCTACAGCAAAACATCAAGCGCCTATAATTTAAAAATGCCTTCCCCCTCCTCATCAAGCCGTGGCGATTCTGCTAAGCAAAATGACCTCAAAGTGGTGGCTGAGTACCATTTTCAGCAGGAGCCACCGCGTACAGGGGAGATTGTTGTTTATTTCTACACGGATGATTACGACATGATGGCTACGACAGGGGTTTCCATGATGCTTTGGTTTATTTACGGAAGCATTAGTCTGGTAGGATTGGTTCTGCTCGCTTTGTTCGTTCGCTGGATACTACGGCCGGTTAACGAATTATCGCGCGTCACCCAAGAAATCCAGGAAGGGAAGCGGCTGGTCACATTTACGTATCGATCGCATGATGAATTTGGGCAACTCTTTCGATATTTCGGGGAAATGGTGGATGAGCTTCGCTTAGCGGAAGAAAGACAGGCTGAAATGATTGCTTCGATCGCCCACGACTTCCGTACACCTCTCACCACGATCAAAGGGTATGCCTCATACATCGGCTCTGGTCGCGTGACGGATATGACCAAAATACAGAAACAGATGGGCAAGATCGAGCTAAAAACGACGGACTTGGAAAAGCTGCTGGATGAGCTGCAGGACTTCACCACGCAAAGCTCCGAAGTTCGACTCAGTATTAACCGCATTCATGTCAAAAGCTTCTTGCGAGGAATCATTGAGGACTATTTGCCAAGAATCAAAGAGGCAGGCCTCACGTTTCAATGGAAGCTGCGAATCTCCAATGAACTACACATCGAAGCGGATGAGACTAAGCTGCGCCGTGTCATGGAAAATTTGTTGAACAACGCCATTCACTACAACAAACCGGATGGCTCCATTTACCTTACTTGTGATCAGCGAGAAGGACATGTCCTTTTTACTGTAATCGACAAAGGAGAAGGAATCGCCGCTGAAGACTTGACGAAGATTTTCACCAAGTTTTATCGGGCGGAAAAATCACGAAATCGCAACAGTGGAGGTACAGGCTTAGGCTTAACGATTTGTAAGAGCATCGTCCGGCTTCACGGCGGAGATCTGATGGTAAACAGTGAATTGGGAATGGGAAGCAGTTTCTCCTTCACCATCCCCTTCTTCCACGGGTAGCTTTCTCAAGCTACCCTTACTTTATATAGATTTATTCTCAGTTAATTATTTCTTTATATTTTACTTGTAAAATCATTTTTGTAAGCATGTTGCTTTCAGTGATAAATAACCCCCAGTTCGGTATCTGACACAATCGGCGAAACCGTAGTGATAAGATGCCTCTTTTTTTGCCCCTAACTTCCATTTTTTTCTATCTCTTCTCCAAACGCATCGGCAGTCCGTTCTTGGGACGCAAGGTGACCAACGGCTCGGGCTCCACTGTCTGGTTCGGTTCAGCCAGTCGTAGTCGATATCGCTGTGCAATCGTCGCCAGTAGCAAAGCTGCCTCCATCAAAGCAAAGTTATTCCCAATACAAACACGCGGCCCGCCGCCAAACGGGAAATAAGCATAGGCCGGATTTCTTTTTAAGAGGTCGCTGTCAAAACGCTCTGGAATGAATTCTTCAGCCTGCTCATAATAGCGTGGGTCACGGTGCATGACATATTGGCTCATCATCAGTGTTTCCCCAGGCTTGTACGTGTGACCGCCGATCTCAACCTCATCTACCACTTCCCGGTTAATCGTCCAAGCCGCAGGATAGAGCCTCAGCGTTTCCTGTACTATGAGATTCGTATACTTCAGCTGCGGAAGATCTTCGACTGTCGGCAGCTTATCACACAGCACCGTCGACAGCTCGTCATGTAGCTTTTTCTCCACCTCGGGATGAGTAGCCAGCAAATAGAAAATCCACGACATGGTATTCGCAGTCGTCTCATGGCCAGCTACAAAAATGGTCATGACCTCGTCACGCACCTGCTCGTCTGTCATTCCCTCCCCATCATCCTCATCACGCGCAGCCAAAAGCATTCCCAACAAGTCCTTGTGCTCTTCTCCTTGGCTATTACGCCGCGCTTCGATCAAGGAGTAGATCGTTTTGTCCAGCAGCTCACTCGACTCTAGGAACTCCCGATTGCTTTTAGTAGGTACGGACAACGGAATGTCGATAAACGAGGAGCCTTTGTTTGCCACATATTTCAAACCGACATCGATGGCATGTCCAATCTGATCGGCGCCTTCCTTGACGGTTTTGCCAAACATCGTCTCCGTAATGATCGCAAGGGTTACTTTCATCATGTCCGAGTGAATATCGCGCAGCTCCCCGGTTTTCCAATCCGACATGAGATCAACTGCTTGCCGGACCATCACGTCTCCGTAGGTGGCGATGCGATCTCGATGAAAAGCTGGCTGCATAAGTCGCCGTTGTCGCAAATGCTTTTTTCCTTCACTGGTAAGAATTCCATCTCCTACAACAGCTCGGGCAACCTGTAGTCCTTTCCCTTTTCGAAAATGCGCCTGTTTGCTGACCAAAACCTCTTTGATGTGATCTGGATTCGTTAACAGATAAATATGGCGGGAAGGACCGAAGCGAAAATGAACGACTTCTCCATGCTCTTCTGCCGCGTCGCGGATGAACTGAAGCGGCGATCGGCGAAATGCCATCAAGTTCCCTGAGATTGGAAGACCTTTTGGGCCAGTGGTCGTGATATTCATGCGTCTCCTCCTTTTTACATGCAAAATCCTACCGATAGTATCCGGCACGTTTAGGAGATTATGCGAAAAAAAACCACCCGAACTTCGGGTGGCTGACGAAATCATTTTGTTTATCGTGTAACAGGCTGATCTGTACGCAACAGGCGAGAAGCAATCAGTCGCTCGCGTACCTTGATGCCAATCAGAGAAGCCAGAACAGCTTTGACAACCCCTACAATGAGGAAAGGCGTTACACCAAAAGCGACAGCTTTATCCCATGGAATGTCCATGACGTATTTGAGCTGTACAGCACCAAAAGCGAGTGCGACAAACATACCAATGATATTGGCGATGATGGCGTTTTTCAAGGTGAATCTTGTTTTCTCCAAGTAGAGCCCAGTCACATAAGCGGTTGCAATAAACCCAAATATGTACCCGCCGGATTTTCCGACCAATATTTGCAATCCGCCTTTTGCCTCGCTGAATACAGGCAATCCGACTGCACCGAGCAAAACATAAATAACCAAAGCAAGTGTCCCGTATCGTTTTCCCAAAATGGTCGCCGTCAGCCCTACCGCTAACGTCTGCGCGGTAATCGGAATCAACGGCAAAGGAATCGTCACCTGCGACAATACCGCAGTCATTGCAGCAAAGATGGCAGAGAGCAATAGCCATCTCAAGCGTTCGTTTCTCATGCGTACTAGCCTCCGTTTTGTTAACTAAAAATAATATAAGGTTAACAAAATAATAATACGCATCTGCCCTTTTGTAAATCCCCGTTCTGTCCGCTTACCTTTTTGCTTGTTGATCCATGTATAACTGTAGCTTTTGAAGTGACTGAACCGTATGATCGATTAATTCGTTCAAGTCATCGATGTTGCCTTCATCGATTTTCCGATGAAAGTCCAGCGTCACCTGATTGGTTATTTGCTTCGGCGGCCAATCGATTCGATGCTCTTCTAGCTTAGCCGATACTTTCTGCGTAATATACGGTCGCTGCCCCCAGATGTCATTGAGAATCGATGTGATTTCTCTCGCTTCGGCGGGCACATCTCTGTAATTTTCCATCTGCAAGAAAAAATGGATGCAAATCGTACATCCGATATGATCCGTCAATGGCTGTTCTAGCTGCTCGGCCGCAATATCAGCTAACTGAGTACGAAGCTGCATCTCAGCACGGACAGCTGTGGTATGCTCATGTTGATCAGCCAGTTTGAACTCGATCTGAAACTGTCGATGGAACGTAGCCATATCCATGACATCCGAGCGGTTCGTAATCGTGATTGCCCCTTCGAAGTCCCGGTCGTATACCGCACCTTCCAACACAACCCTGATATTGTCAAAAACAAGCGGATGAAACATCTCGCGCCCTCCTTTTCCCAGGCGTTCCGGCCCTTTCTTTTACAGTATATAGCATGCCTGCTTTCTCCATGTTTTGCAAGCAGACCGACTTCCCCATGGCGGCGTCTTCAGGAGAATGGTACCATGAGAGTGATCCAACCTTTGAGGTGACAGCCATGTTTTTAATCGGAATTCTAATCGTTGTTGCAATCCTTGGTGAAATTATTCATCGTTTGAATCCATGGAAAAAGCCAGAACCTGCGTATGAGGATCTCGTCGCCCAAATCAAACAGACAGACTGGTACCAGGAGCTTTCTCGTGATCAGGCATGTCGTTCCGTTCTTGACAACGATCCGCATGTCCAAGCCTACTATGCGAGTACGTATGAAGCCAAACGTCTCCTTACACAAGAAGGCTTTCAATTGGGGCTGATTGATTACGTCAAGCAGGAAGCTGCAAAGCACGCCGATAAACCGCGCTGACATGCGAAAAAGCCGTTGTTATGGAACAGCGGCTTTTTCTTTGAATCAAAAAACAGGTATACCTGCCATGGCTCATGCCCTGTGGTATACCTGCTTCATCCAGTATTTATGCTCGGCTTAGCGTTTTTGATGATAGTATTTGTAAGCGTCAAAGGATGCTTGCTCTTGGCAAGGTGCGCATTCTGTTGCATACGATTCAGCTTGTTCGTGGATCATCTGACCGCAAGCAGCACAGCATTTTGCTTCGAGATTGCGAAAGAAAGAAGTGATCGGCGTCATGATTAAAACCCCCCGTGTGTTATTATCTGTATTGTATTACAACAGCATCTGTTTTATAAAAGTTTGTTATAATACATTACGCCGATTTATCTTTCTCTCTCGCTCATTCTCTCTTTATTGCTCCTTTTTTCGCTGTATTCATACATTTTTGTAAATTCCGCATCTGTTGTAACACAACGGCCTAAATCAGCAGATTGAACAAATACGGATCATTCGTAATCTCTACATAGCGGATACCATGCTGCTTCATCCGACTGACTAATGGCTGATAGTCATCCTTGCATTTCATTTCAATGCCAACCAGCGCCGGGCCATTTTCTTTGTTGTTCTTTTTCGTATACTCAAACCGGGTGATATCATCGTGCGGCCCCAATACTTTTTCCATGAACTCTCGCAAGGCTCCGGCACGCTGTGGGAAGTTAATCACAAAATAGTGCTTCAAGCCCTCATGCAGCAGGGAGCGCTCCTTGATCTCTTGCATCCGGTCAATGTCGTTGTTTCCCCCGCTGATGACACACACTACGTTTTTCCCGGCGATTTGATCCCGGTAGTAATCGAGAGCGGCAATCGACAGGGCACCCGCAGGTTCCACGACGATGGCATTGCTGTTATACAACTCCAAAATGGTTGTGCATACCTTGCCTTCCGGGACCAGTACGATGTCATCCAGCAGCTCCTGACAAATACTCATCGTTAGCTGCCCTACTTGCTTGACAGCTGCACCATCGACAAACTTGTCAATTTCATCTAAGGTGACAACATCGTTTTGCTCCAGAGCGGCTTGCATTGAGGCTGCTCCTGCCGGCTCCACGCCAATGATCTGGGTGTTCGGGCTGATGCCTTTTACGTACGTTCCCACACCCGCTGCCAATCCACCACCGCCGATACTCATAAAGACGAAATCAGCCGGTTCCTCCATGTCATTCATAATTTCCAGACCGACTGTTCCTTGTCCAGCTACCACCAATGGATCGTCAAACGGATGAACAAAGGTCCGATCTTCCTGAATGCAGTACTTCATCGCCTCTGCAAATGAATCATCGAAGGTGTCCCCGATCAATACAACCTCTACATAGGAGCCGCCAAACAGCTTGACCTGCGATATTTTTTGGCGCGGGGTGGTCGCTGGCATAAAGATCGTGCCCTTAATTTGCAAATGGTTACACGAATAAGCTACACCCTGCGCATGATTGCCCGCACTCGCACAGACGACACCACGCTCCCGCTCCATTGTGGAAAGATTCCGCATAAAATGATAAGCACCGCGGATTTTGAAGGAACGAACGATCTGCAAGTCTTCTCTTTTCAAATACACGTTGCAGCCGTAGCGCTCAGACAGCACTTTGTTTTTTTGCAAGGGCGTCTTCTCCACCACGTCTTTTAATGCATGATTGGCTACTACAATGTCTTCCACTCTGACCGTATGCATATATATGTTCCTCCCAAATTCCTTCTCTTTTGTAATAAGGACCAGACCAAATCAAAAAGCCCTCGCCCCAACCAGCTACGCACAATTTGCGCACGGCTGGCTGAGGCGAGGGCATCGCGGTACCACTCAGCTTCTCTGTCTTCCTCACGAAAAACAGACTTTGGCAGTTCACTATGAAACTCCCGTCCGATAACGAGGACGAATTCGTTGTCCTATACTCACTGCTACACAAGCTGATTTTCCAGGACAATGCTCCAAGGTGATTTTCAAAACAGGCTGGCGGCCATTCTTTCAGCACGGGGAACGGCTCTCTGCACGCTGCTTTCTGTTTCTACTCTTCCTTTTCAACGCTCATAGATACGAACTATTCGAATTAGTTAAACATTCTACGCCGAAACCCACTAGTTGTCAATCTTCTTGTCATTTGGCAGGAAAGCAAGGACAAAAAAAACGGGTTCCCTTTCGAGCTAATGCACTCAAATCGGTACCCGTTTTTCTTTTCGCTACATCCTATACTGCTTCGTAAATCGCTTCGTAACGCTTGCCGATTTCTTCGTCAGTCAAACCTGCTTCACGCAGACGGCCAATCAGAGCATTCGCCCAAATCTCAGTGCGCTGTGCCATTTTTGCGTATTTTTTCGCTTCCTTCACTTTGCGTTTGGAGCGATCTTCACCGTTTGACTTGAGGTTGTCGAGGATGAACAGCATGTGCATCGTATCTTCCTCGTTTAGCGTTTCCCAGCTATCGTTTAGAAACGCAGTTACCTTTTTGTAGTAGCCATCAAACTCGTCAAAAGAAATCTCAGTATCCATGTTGAGATATTCTTTCATTTTTTCAAATAGATCTTGCATCTAGCGTCACAACTCCCTCATTATTCTCCGCACTATTATAACAAAAACATAGCTGGACAGGAAGTTTCCATTATCTGAGAGGTTTTTCGAGGTACCTTCTCGCATACATGCAACGTCTCTCGTAATGCTCTATAATAGGGAAATACTGAATTGCTTGAGGAGAACGGAATAGATGACAACGCATAAAAAAGAACAAGACGCCAGCATCCGTGTCGGCCAGCAAATGACGCTCACGATCAAGAGCTTGGGCATTAATGGCGAAGGGATCGGCTATTTCAAAAGAAAAATCGTTTTCGTAGAGGGTGCCCTCCCTGGTGAGGTCGTCCATGCAGAGGTCACCGAGGCAAGAGAAAAATACGCGACCGCGCGTCTTTTACGAGTCGTTGAAAAATCAACATCTCGCACGCAGCCCCCCTGTCCGGTCTATGCGGAGTGTGGCGGATGCAGCTTGCAGCACATGGATTATGCCGCACAGCTCGCAAGCAAGCAGGAAATCGTCATCGAGTCACTGCGCAAGTACGCTCGACTGAATCAGCCACCAGTCGCCCCTACGATTGGTATGGATAACCCGTGGTCGTATCGAAATAAAGCACAGTTTCAGGTAGGCAAGGAAAAAGGCAAGCTCATCGCTGGACTGTATCAAACAGGCAGCCACAAGCTCGTCAACTTGGAAGGCTGTCAGGTGCAGCATGAAGCGACAACGAAAATCGTCCAAACAGCGAAGCAAATCGTCGAGGAGCTCGGGATTCCGATCTACGACGAGAAAAAACGGACGGGCGTTATCCGCACCATCGTTGCTCGTGTTGCTTTTGCTACGGGTGAAACGCAATTAACACTCGTAACGGCTACCCCAGAAATTCCACGGGTGAAAGAACTGCTTTTGGAGCTCCGCACGAGATTGCCTGAGCTGGTAGGAATTGCACAAAACGTAAACAACCAAAAAACGTCACTCGTTTTTGGTGACAAGACCGTATCCTTATGGGGCAAGGCTTCCATCGCTGAAAAGCTAGGTGAGCTATCCTTCGACTTGTCGGCTCGTGCCTTCTTCCAATTGAATCCCGAGCAGACACAAAAGCTGTACAATCAGGTGAAAATGGCAGCTGGACTGACTGGAAAAGAGCTTGTGCTCGATTTGTATTGCGGGACAGGGACAATTGGCTTATGGCTCGCTCCCTATGCCCGCGAGGTTCGCGGGATCGAGCTGATTCCTGAGGCTGTCGAGGATGCCAATCGCAATGCAGAGCGTAACCAAGCGGCGAATGCCAGCTTTCACGTGGGGCGTGCCGAGGTCTTGATGCCGAAATGGGCCAAGCAAGGGACTCGACCAGATGTCGTCGTAGTCGACCCGCCGCGGACTGGGCTGGATGATGCGCTGATTCGTTCCTTGTTGGATGTGCTGCCGAAGAAGATTGTGTATGTGTCTTGTAATCCTTCTACGCTGGCGAAGGATGTTGGGAAGCTGATGCAGCGGTATGAGCTTGTGAGTGTGCAGCCGGTGGATATGTTTCCGCATACGGCGCATGTGGAGTCAGTGACGCTCTTGACGTTGAAATAGGTGTTAAAGAAAAGGCTAAATTCCCTTGATTAATGGGAGTTTAGCCTTTCTCATTTGAAATAGTAGATTTCTTTTTTGTCGCTTTTCGGAGGTTTTGGAAATAATTTGGCGAAATAAGGTATTTTGAACTACTTAGCTACAAAATAGTTTCGTTTTTCGGGAGGTAAAAATGGGTAATCAGAAATAAATCTCTACAACTGCACTCTAATGAAATTGGACATAACGAGCTATCTCTCTGAACTCTTAACGAACTTTATCATCAATACACCATCTTGCTGTTCGGCAGAATAACAATTTTCGTTTAAATTTTCCGTCGAATATTGATATTCGAGAATTGCATCTGCCATTTCTTGAGTGAATCTCCCCTTAAAATACGGTATATTTATCTTAGTTCCAACTTGAAAGTCTTCATCACAACAATTAATATCAATGTGTTCTATTATCGTTTTAACTGGATCGCTTAAATCAGCCCATTTTAAATTACATTGATTATTCACCACTTTCTTCCCCCTTAAAATTATCTTTTCATTACATCAGAAGTTAAGTCAAAGGTGGTGACCCCCTCCTTTTAGACAGTCTACAGAAGCACAAGGCAAGGACAATTACAGGAGTTGTTTCCCCCTACATTTCAAAATTCTCCTTTCTATCAAGCTTTATGAACAGGGCTTTTTACATAGCAAAAAGAAGCGGGGCTATCACCACTAAAAAAAGATGATGATAGCCCACGTACTTGAATAAAAAACTCTCCAAATTATTTACCACGATGCTTAGCTTTAGCTTTTTGAAGTCTTAATTCTCTTTTTCGTTCCTTCATTTCGTCTCTTTGCTGACGAGTATATACTTTTTTCTCTTTTTTTCTCTTCTCATGCTCCAATTTCAAAGCCTCTTGAGCATAAGAAGAGATTCCTTTCATGCTTAGTTCGCGAGCCACTTGTCTGGCTAACCGTTTTGGATTAACCCTTCGGTCACAAGAGGTATGAATATCCACCTCTTGTGATAATTTGTTTGTGACTTCGTGAATATTTTTCTGGATGAACTCCAGAATTTCAATATCCTTTGGTTCAGAACCAAATAAATATCTGCCTGCTTTTAACCTGCCGTCATCATTTTCCTCTACAACACCTACCCAAAATTGACCATCAAAGTAGACAGTCAGCTTCATAAATCTTCCCCCTCTAAAAGTATTACGGGTAACGATGGACATCCCGAGGGGGGAAGGTTACTGACATGGACAAAATGACCATGCGTTCGGACTACCAACCGAACCGTGTTTTTTCGTTCCCGTTGCAAAATTACTGGCTCATATTGTATCATTCATTCCCTAAAATTTCCACAGGAACGCCGCCCTAATACACGACTTATCATATCGCCTTCATTCGTTACACCCTTTCCTTTATCTTGACAGGAAGGGTAATATCGCAAAGGCTATGTATGCAGCAACTATTAAAAACATGAAATACATGCTTGGCTTGCAGTCAGCACAGCGTAAAGGAAAAGGAACTCATTGAGGTCGTTTTAACACACATGCAGAATAATCAAATGCCCTTAACTCGAAAGTCGCGCGAGGGTTAGCCCTCAGCGCTCACTTTTTGCGTTGTTCCAATCCGATTCACAATACATTAGGGTAATCGAAAAATAGTTTCTTCACCTATGCTTCCTTTAAGTTAGTATGGAAAGGTATCCTCTATTATTGTTTTGGTATTGTTCTCCCAGTCCTCTCTTATCATGGCATACCCAACAGAATCAAATAATTGTCCGCCTTGTCTCCAGGATCTACGGTTATAAGATTCTTTTACAAATCCGCTATTAAAGAACGTTTTTCTCATCGCAAAATTATCATATCTGGTATGACCCTCGATTCTAATAATATGAGTGTACTTCTTGAATACATAAGTACTTAACCAATTAAGGACATCCTTTGCTATTCCTTTGCCTCTAAACTTTTCTTTCAATCGCAAATCGAATAAACATATGGGATCTTCTAAATCAAAAACTCTTATTAAACCAATTTTTGTATGATTATCCATGATCCAAAATGTTTGGTTCCCATTTTCGTTATAATTTCCGTTGGCTACATTTTCTCTTATAGACTCCTCAGTAGGATTCTCCTGTCCATGAAAACTCCATGTTTCTGATGTTAAAAATTCTACTAATTCATCAACCATTTTATTTTCAAACTCTAAATATATGTACATCGTTCTCCCCCCTTGAATGGCTACCTTCAATTAACTGAATAATTTTCCAACAATTCATATAACTCTATCATTCCACCATATCATATATCTGTTATCCCTACACGACGCATGTGGAAAGTGTGGCTCTTTTTGTAGACATAAATAATTGAGATTTATTGTAGTAGAGGGCCTCCCCTGCTTTTTTATCAGGCTATAATCATATTATGGATGAAACTACCTTAATCACGTATAGACCAATAACAAGACGAATCTCGGTTATATGAGTAAAACATGATCCATATAGTCCAAGTCCGATTTATAAAGACATCCAAGCATATAATCCTTATGCAAATAAAGATAATTTATCAAGTTATGATATGATAGCGAAGTATTTACCGGTCTTTCATTTCAAAAAGCTTGTCGATACAATTAGAGCTGATAGCATAGACACATATGAAGATAACGTAAACTTTCAAGTGAGCAGCGAGGTTTGTGGTGGTATGCTACTTTGTGCTACTTACGGAACAATCTATGCCAATAATAAGCTAGAAGTTACGCATCATTGTTAATAAAAGAGTAACTGCCGTAAATACTGGCAGAAGGCTTTGTGAACATAGGAGGATACATGTCCTGGAGCAAATTGAAGAAACAACTGGAGAGCTTTCTCTGTCCTGCGTTAGATGGAAGGGTCGAATACAGTGCAACCGCTTACCGTTATTTACCTGATAAAGCCGGAATTTGTTATATTGCCGTAGATAAAAAGAACATACTTAATATGAAAGATATAACTAGCTCAATTAAATGGTATCAGACGGAGCAGGAAATTAAGAATGATTCAGATATCCAAATTCCTATCAGCAATGAAGAAATGGAAGCAGTCAGAAAAGATACCAAGGGGACCGTTCCGGAGGATCGTCTAAAAGTAATTGCAAGAAATAGAAAAATCTCTGAATATGCTAAGGAGCTTTTGTCAGCACAGTCATCATTAAGTAAATCAAATTTTATCGTTGTGGCTAATCAATTTTTATCTACTTCGATAGAGGAAAGCATAGAGAGCAATGATATCCTATTGAATATTCTAGCCTTGGTGGACAGAAGGATTGGAAAAAAGAGGATTTTAAATATGTCCGAGAAGATGAAGTTAAAGCATCCAATTGTGCAGTATTTCTATGAATTACGGCTTAGTACATTATGAACCGAAGACCATGAGTATCTGAATAAAAAAGGAAAGCACCCAAGCGTGAATGCTCTCGTGCTTTCCTATCAAACCAAACTGTTAGGAGGGAAAGTAGCCCTTTTTAAATAATTCGTACCACTGATTCAATTCATCGCCTTCTAATACGCCCAACCTCTCCAAGATATGTCTTGAAAACTCCAATGCGCCGCTTCCATTCGCAGTGATGAGATTCTCGTCCCAGATTGACTGACCCTCTACATAATGTTGATCTCCTCTGTAGTTCGGAGCCCCTTCCTTCAAATAAGGTAACGTATTGCCTGTATGTTTATGATTGTCCAAAAATCCGTGATTCCCCAAAAAAGTCGTAGCATCACAGATGGCAGCGACAGGCACATCCTTTTTCACACAATAATCAACTACTACTTTTGCGTGCTGATTCTTTTCTTCTCTCCATCCCGTTCCGCCAGGGATAATTAACATGGCGATATCCACATTCGGATTGAATTCGCTTACGCTATAATCTGGAAGGACCGTTAACCCACCCATCGAAACTTTAGGTTCCTGATCAATGGCGATTGTCTTTACACAATATCCTGTTCCTGGCTTGTTTAGCTCTGAACTGACGTAACTTGCCTCCCAATCAGCAAAACCATCCGTAATAAAAATCAACACTTCCTTCAAAGTGATTCCCTCCTTGTAACTTCATGTACAAATGAATTGTAAAACAACTTCACTGACAGTTATGGTCAGGAAAGAAAACGGAAATCACATGAACATCTTGAAGCGATCAAGCCGGAAACAAAAAACGTAATACCATCACGACAATAATCCCTGCGAGAACAGTTACCAATAAACTACGTGTTTTTATCGCTATGAAAAAGGTGGGTATGGCTGCTAAAAGTTCAACATGATTCGTAGAAAAAGAAATATTTTCACCATTTTTAAATATCTCTTGCGCTACTAGAGCAGCCATAACAGATATGGGGACATAACTTAACCATCTTGTTGCCCACTCTGGCAATTGAAAACGACTCAGTACCATAAGAGGAAGGACTCTAGGGATGAATGTAACAATAGCTGTTCCTACAATGATCAAAAAAACATCCCATCTTACTTCCATTTTTCCAACACCATCCCTATCGTTGAAGCAAAAATTGTAGCAACAATAACTCCCATACTGCTAGACAACACTGAACTGGCTCCCACAGCAATAACAACTGCGATCATCGCAACAACCACATCACGTGCAATTTTTTTGCGACTTAACATCGAAAGTACCAGAAGTCCAATAAACATCGCTGTCAAAGCAAAATCCAAACCTAATCTTTCAGGATTTGAAATCCATTGTCCCAAAAATGCTCCGGCTATATTGGCTGCGCACCAGTTTAGATAAGCCGTTATATTTAGACCGTGCATCCATTTTTCACTAATGTAATTCTTTTTTGCAGCTTCGTTGATCGCAACACCAAACGACTCATCGGTAAGTAGTGACCCTACCAGCATGTTTCTAAGCGGAGAAAGATGTCGAAAATATGGTGCCAGGGCTGCACTAAGTAAAAGATGCCGAAGATTAACAAAGAAAATGGTAATAATAATGGTAGTAATCGAACTGCTTGCTACCATCATTCCGGCAGCGATAAATTGGGCGGAGCCAGCATAAAGAATTAAACTCATCAGGGCTATTTCAGCTATACTCAGACCCGCTGTCCTTTCGATAACACCAGCAGCAAATCCAATACTTAAATAACCGAGTAACGTAGGGACACAATCCTTTACACCTTGGAGAAAAGTATCCTTATCTCTTGAATCTGCCACCGTTTCGATTTGGTCATTTGCCAGTCCCATTTTATCCCTCCTTCGTCTTATTTACATTCAGGGCGTTATTGTGATAACTACTATGAAAAAATGAAAGAAAATACGGTTCAAATTACTTGAACCGTTTTCCTGTAACCACGTGGAACAGGTCAGGATGGTTAATCCAGACAGCTTCGGCTTTCTCGGGGCCAACTTCCTTAACTAATTGCGCAAACATAATGTCGTGCCTGATGTACTCCACTGCTACTAATACAAGTGCTGGGTCTTGTGTTTTTATAGCCCATGCAGCGGTATTTGGAGCGAAATTTGCTATTAATACTTCTTCATTGTCCCGGGAGACAATAGTTAAACGACCACTCATACGTTCCTCTGCTACTTTCGGAGACATGTAATCATGATGAGTGGTTGCCCCCAACTCCGTATCGGGTGCTCCAAACAACATAGAAAATACAGGAACACCTTCTTTTACCCGCTTATCTACGTCCTGTTTAATAAAAGAAATCTGTGGTTGCCAAATCGATAACCATAGTTCTTCTCGGGCTTTGTTTATTATATCGACCATTTCTGTGATAACCAACTCATCGGTACTAATGCGTCGAACTACGTCTACTTGCTGTTCACTTTCTAATGCAGATAGATTTTTTTCAAGATAATCAAATGATTGCTCGAAGGAATTACGTAATCGCGTGATTAATTCTTTTGCTGGCAAAGGAGAGTAGGTCAGAGGTTCAGACGGTACCGTATAAACTGCTCCTTTATCTAACAATTTCCCCAATACCTCATAAATCATGGAGCGCGGTACACCCGATCTTTTACTAATTTCATATCCAGTTATAGGAGACTGCTTTAAAAGTCCGATATATGCTTTGCACTCATATTGTGAGAATCCCAATTTCTGAAGCTCTTTATAGATTTCATCCAAAGAAAGCCACCACCTTTCATGCTTACCTTTAGTCTTTCGTGGTTATGATAATAACCTCTATGTTTTATGGTAGTTATTATAATAATCACTAATAATCTCGTCAATCATTTTCATTATACTTTGAGAGAAACCAGCGAAAGAAGGGTTATACGATGGATGTAGGGATGGTCATGCAAGAGCTTGAAGCTCTCGGCAAGGAACGAACCAAGAAAATTTATCTATCCAATGGCGCTCACGAACCACTTTTTGGCGTGGCTACAGGCGCTATGAAGCCCATCGCGAAAAAAATCAAGATCAATCAACCCTTGGCTGAGCAGCTTTACGCTACCGGGAACTACGACGCCATGTATTTTGCTGGTGTGATCGCAGACCCAAAAGCAATGACCAAGGCGGATTTTGATCGGTGGATGGATTCCGCTTATTTTTATATGCTGTCAGATTATGTGGTTGCCGTAACCTTATCGGAAGCAGATATTGCCCAAGAAGTTGCCGATCAATGGATCACAAGCGGCGAAGAGCTCAGAATGTCTGCGGGCTGGAGCTGTTACTGCTGGCTTTTGGGTAATCGCCCCGATCATGAATTTTCCGTAACCAAACTTGCCAATATGCTTGAAACTGTGAAAAAAACGATTCACGATGCTCCCGAACGCACGAAATACGCTATGAATCAATTTATTTATACCGTGGGAACCTCCTATTTGCCACTCCACGATAAGGCGGTCGAAATCGCGAAGGAAGTAGGTCCAGTAGAAGTCCAAAAAGACAAAGCAAAAAGCAAGTTCCTAAACGCTTTCGATCATATTCAAAAGGCAGTAAGTAAAGGTCAGCTTGGCTTCAAACGGAAACATGTGAGGTGTTAACAGCGCGAACAAACTCCTTCTGGAGACCGAGGTCAAAATACATCGACTGCGGGATGTAACCACTTCTACTTGGTATATTATGGTAGGTAAGCTTCGAAATTTAGATACGAGGAGATGTAATCCGTGAAGACGTTAATCGAATTCAAAAAAGTAACGAAAGAATACAAAATCGGAGAAGTGCCAATCAAGACGCTTAATGGTGTTGATTTTTCCATAGCGGAGGGGGAATTCGTCGTTATTTTGGGTGCAAGTGGCGCTGGTAAAAGTACGATTTTGAATTTGCTAGGCGGAATGGATACGGCTACCTCAGGTCAAGTATTTATTGGCGACCAAGAAATCACCACATTCAACGAAAAAAAATTAACGCAATTCCGCGGTGAGAAAGTTGGCTTTGTCTTTCAATTCTATAACTTAATTCCGAATTTAAACGCTCTCGAAAATGTTGAATTTGCCACAGAGGTATGCAAAAACCATCTGGATGCGAAAGAGATTTTACATAAAGTTGGATTACAAAATCGCATGAAGAATTTCCCTTCTCAGCTCTCTGGCGGCGAACAACAAAGAGTTGCAATCGCGAGAGCTGTTGCCAAAAATCCTTTGCTTTTACTTTGTGATGAACCAACCGGAGCATTGGATTATCTGACAGGTAAGTCCGTCTTAAAGCTTCTCCAGGATTTGAACAAAGAAACGAAAAAATGCGTCGTATTGGTCACACATAATTCCGCCATTGCTCCAATGGCTGACAAGGTGATTAAGGTGAAAAGCGGGATGATTGAAAGCGTTACCATTAATCAGGAAAAGCAAAGTGTGGAAGGGATTGAGTGGTGATCATGAAATTATTTTTAAAATTAGGAAGGGATATCAAACAATCGATCGGGCAATTTATCGCCTTTGTTTTGGTTATCGCAGTAGGAGCCTTTTTCTATGGAGGGCTCGTAACTTATAGCAATAATCTTAGTACTTATACAGAAGGTTATTTTCAAGAACATAACATAAGCGACCTGTATGTATTTTACAATCAAATATCCCAAAATGATGTCGCTGTTTTAAGTGAAATAGAAGGCATTAAAAAAATAGAAGCACGTTATACCTTTGATGCCACGCAAGCCTTTGAAGGCGAAAAAGCTTCATTGAAGATTCATTCCATCCCTGTCAAAAACGAGATTAACACCATTACTCTGATTGAGGGCAAAATCCCGTCCAAAAAGAATGAGATATTAGTGGATTCGCGTTATGCAAAAGAACATCTTTTTCAAGTCGGTGATGAAATCAGCATTCGTGCGAATGAAAGAAATTTTACATTTACCATTAGCGGTCTGGGTGAGAATGTCGAACATGCCAAAAAGAACGAAATACAAGACCATAAAACCTACGGAGTCGCTTATATAGCCGAAGAGACCCTCTCTGAAATCTTAGGTGGCCTTTCTTATAATGAGATCATGATCGATGCTACAGAAGGTTACGATATAGACAAATTAGGTCAATCCATTGAAGCACAATCCAAGCACCTTCCTTATGTAAATCAAGTCAGAAAAGAACGGACTTTCAGCTATTCGAAAATGAATGAAACGATCCATAACAATAAATTGATGAGTATGGTTATCCCGTTCGTTCTCTTTTTGATTGTCGCCATTATCCTGTTTCTTACCATGTCGAGAATGATTGATTCTCAAAGAAACCAAGTAGGGATTATGAAGGCTTTAGGTGTCAAAAACAGAAGCATCATGCTTCATTACATGGGATACCCTGTGCTGGCTAGCATCATCGGCTCAATCATTGGTTGTGCGATTGCCGCACTCGTATTTGTTCCATTCGTAACAACATCGAGTGCAAGAGCCTACTCTCTGCCTGGCATTACATACTCCCTTTCTTTTTACACTTTCATTCCTCCCATTATTTTCTCCAGTGCTTTTGGAATCCTGGCGTGTTACTTAAGTGGTAGAAGCATATTAAAAGAATGTGCGGCTCAGGCTATGCGTCCCAAACCGCCAAAGAAGATGAAAACACTATTGATAGAAAGAATTCCAGGTATTTGGAGTCATATTTCCTATAGCTACAAACTCATCTTAAGAAACATTTTCCTCAATAAACAAAAAGCTATAGCGAGCTCCATTGGTGTTGTTGTAAGCACCGTCTTATTGATCACTGCTTTTGGTACTCAATCTGCCCTGCAAAAAGTAGCGAGTCAAATGGAAGAGGTTTATACGTATGATTTACGAGTAGATTATATGCTAGGAACATCGATTGATACAGTAAAGCTCCCCTCCGGGATAAAAAATGGTTATTCTTTATCCACCTTTCCTGTTGAATTCATAAAAGGTGATGAAAAAGATAATGCCACTCTCGTTGTTACTGAAAAAGAAAACACTCTCATTCATTTCTTTGACGAAAATAATAATCGGATCACGCTAGAAAATAATGGTGTGCTGGTACCGAAATCCTATGCCGACAAATATCATATTTCAGCAGGAGATACGATCCCTATCACGTTCAAAGCACCAGAGCTTCAAAACAAATCTGTAGAGATGAAGGTTTTACATATATCTACGCAGTATTCGAATCCTTCGTTTTATCTCACACCAGACTATTTAAAGAGCTTTGGCATAGACTACAGCCCAACCTCGCTTTTCGTTGAAGCAAATAGCTCTGCAGATCTTATAAGTGTTCGTAACTTCTTTGAACAAGACCCTCATGTAAAAGCCCTTGCAGATAGAGATGATCTAAAGAAAACCGCGGAATATATTTTGAAACAAAACAATTTCGTATTTATCATGTTTATTGTTTGCGCCGTCATCCTCTCTTTTGGCGCGATATACTCGATCTCTTCCATCAACATTTATGAAAGGAATCGCGAGCTTGCAACCCTTAAGGTATTAGGCTATCAAAAACATAAAATAAACCGACTTATCTTTTTTGAAAACCTGATACTCACTACATTTGCGATCCTTGTAGCTTTACCGATAAGCAGTTACGTTTATTCCGTGATTGTCAAAGCACTGTCTAGTACCCATCAACAAATCCCGGATCAATTAACGATTCCTATCCTGTTAGTTTCTGTTATTCTTGCCTACTTGCTAACGATTCTGTCCAATTTGCTACTTCAAAGAAAAGTAACCAACATCAATATGATTGAATCATTAAAAGGAGTTGACTAAAGAGCTATTGACCTCTTCTGACGCTCTGTCCTTACTCGTTTCAACCTCAGCAGAATAGGCCATTATCCGTTTCCGTCCTGTACCTGTCTTCATACGATAAACAAAAACACAGGGGGGAAACGAGGAATGCCCAAAAAAGCCTCGCTTTGCGAGCAGTTCTCCAGAATTATCAGGGGGCAATCCGGCTTTGCCGGCGGAAAATGCGTCGCGACCATCAATCGAAATCAAATAAAAGCGACCATTTTGGGGAAAAGATTTCGTGTGACGTCTTCTTTTTCGTTCGAATCCTTGAATCCAAAAACGGGCAAAGCACTCTGTTTAGGGAGAGCCGCGTTCTTGCAGAAAGAAGTCAATCCGTTCATTACAGCCATCCGGAAGCAAGGCATACGAGTCTCGTCCATCCGTAATGAATGGTTATTCGATCGTCCCCGCTTGATTTATGTAAATATGGAAGCAGTCGATAGACCTCTGGCTTTCGCAAGAAAAGTAAGGAGAGCATTGGATGCCATTCCTTCATGAGAATAGAAAGAAACGAGTCCTCTCTGTCACAACAGGGAGGATTTTTCGTCTATAGAACTTAACAACTCCATCAGCTATAATGAAAAACAACCAAAAATGGGAATTTTAGCGAAAATCAGCACACACTCATACCTGTTACTAGGAAGGATTGATTCTCTTGGATACACAGATCATCGATATAGGCGTAAACCTGATGCACCGCTCCTTTCAACAAGACCGCGATGAAGTCGTTGCCAGAGCAGAGAAACAAGGAATATCCCCATTAATTTTGACGGGGACAAGCTTGAGAAACAGTATAGATGCCTCCCGATATGCGAGTCGCTCCAAAGGAAAACTGTACACTACGGCAGGTATTCATCCTCACGATGCAAAAAGCTGTGATGAATCGACGATCAAGAAATTAAGAGAACTGGCATCGCTTCCCCATGTGGTAGCGATTGGAGAGTGCGGGCTGGATTATAACCGTGACTTCTCCCCCCGTGATGTTCAAAGAAAGTGGTTCATCGAACAAATCTCCCTGGCTACAGAACTTCAACTGCCGTTGTTTTTGCATGAACGCGATGCTCATCTTGATTTTGTCTCAATTCTCAAAGAGCATCGTCAAACTATCAATCGTGCGGTTGTACACTGTTTTACCGGAACCTCCAAGGAATTGGAAGCCTATTTAGAAATGGACTTCCATATCGGGATTACGGGATGGATTTGTGATGAACGACGTGGGAAACATCTTCGGGAGCTTGTCAAAAAGATTCCGTTGAATCGTTTGATGATTGAAACGGACGCGCCATTTTTAACTCCTCGTGATTTGCAAGAAAAGCCTGTGGATGGTCGGAATGAGCCCATGTATTTGAGACATATTTTGCACGCGGTCGCGGGGTGCATGGGATTGAGCTCCGAGGAAGTAGCCAGCGCTACTACCAAGACTGCGAAAGAATTTTTTAACGTATAGGTCTTCCTATATTAATCGGCACATGTGGAAAATGTACCGGATGTTGATCACGAAGGACATATCATAGTTAGTTATTCGCAAGAGGGACTAGTGCCCTCTTTTGGTTTGAATATATATGTAATTTATTGGTATATTTGTAAAATAACAAAAGAACCTAGTAATAATAAGGTGGTGTTCTATAGACAAATTTTGGGGGATCATACAATTCTTTAATCATCGTAAGAAAATGAGTGAGATGCCTGTTTAACTCAAGTAATTTAAGAAGGAAGGAGCATCATGATGAATATTTTTTCGTTAATCATAAAATTCTTTGGTATAGGTTTTATCATTATAGGAGCTTTAAAAATGGTAGGGTTAATAACCATAGAGTTCAAAAATATTTTCAGCCTTTCGCTAGCTGGTTTTTTCTTTGTACTATTCGACTTTATTAGTCATTTTGTTGAAAAGTCAGATAAAAAAGCATTAACAAACACATTATCATATTTACGGGTAGCAACCCTTTTTTTATCAATAATGACTATAATAGTAGTTCCATTTTTCCCCATTAAATGGAATACTCCTTTTCTTAAAGTTATAACTGATTCACTAGTTTATTTAAGTTTAGGAATAGTAATTTACCTTATTGGTTCTAAGGATAGACACGGAAGCAAAATAAATACTTCTTCTGTAGAAAAATGAAACAAGCAGATCTGAGTTAATTACAGTGATCATTTTCTCTTCAAGAAGAAATCGTCCGAACAGGTATAACTAAAACATTCCCTATAATGTGGATCAGGTATAATCAACAGATTCCAGCTTGGGGTTGTTACCGATCGGTTTAACACACGAATTGAAATCACTCTTATGGGCTAGAACCGCTATTGGAGTGGGACGCGACTAATCTGCGTTCCGCTTTTTTATTTACAACTCTATTCCATCCCCATGCTATGCTTTACGAAAGGTGATCCAAGTCGCAACCATCCTAATTATCGACGATGAAATTCCAATCAATGAGCTCAATAAAAGAAATCTACAAGCAGTTGAACATAGAAATTGACGGATATGAGGTAGAACAAAGACACCTGACTGATCTTCCGGGGTGTCTCATTTTTTTTCATGAAAGTGAAAGATTGTCAGCAAAAACTCCGTCTATACAGTGACAAGGAGGTGGAACACCAGTGGATGATCATTCTGGTGCACGAATTGAGCAATGGTTTC
The DNA here is from genome assembly GCF_013284275.1 of Brevibacillus sp. HB2.2. NCBI lineage: Bacteria > Bacillati > Bacillota > Bacilli > Caryophanales > Paenibacillaceae > Brevibacillus > Brevibacillus sp. HB2.2. Next base: position 74,538 of record NZ_JABSUV010000021.1, on the reverse strand, counting down.
TTACATACAGCCAAGATGTATATCGGTTTCTCGTCTATTACACGGGACGAACAGATATCGACGATCTGGTTCAAGAGACCTTTATTCGTGCCCTCAAAGCTATGCAGGGAACAGAGGTTGAGAATCCCAAAACGTGGCTGTTTGCCATAGCACGTAACGTAGCCATTGATGAGAGACGCAAGGCGAAGCTAATCAGCTGGTTGCCGGATATCTTCTTGCAGCATCTCGTGTCGCACGACAAAACACCGGAAGAGTCGCTGATATTAAGCGAAGACAAGCGTCTGCTCTATGAAATGATCAATCAGTTAAAGTCTTCTTATCGGGACGTGTTGATACTCAGAGGGATCAAGGGATTATCGAGCAAGGAGGCTGCGGAGGTTTTGGGATGGACGGAAGCCAAGGTCAATCTTACTTTGCACAGAGCAATAAAAGCGATTCAAAACAAAAGGTATGTTTCAATTGCGGAGGTGATGAACGATGCCATCATGTGATGAGCAGATCATTCTTGAAGAATTGAATCAATTCCCGGAGCAAATCCTTTCCCGAGAACGAAGCCAAGCCATATTAGAGGGTGTGCGAGAAGAAGGAGGTAGACTTCAAAAAGTGAACAAACGAAGAATGTACTATGGATGGATGGCAAAAGGGCTAATTACCTGCGGCCTGTTACTCGGTTTTTTCTGGATAAAACCATTTTCTGCACCAGCGGAATCGACGAGTAGTGCCGCAGCCTTGACTCCTGAAGAACAAATGTATTTTGCAGCTGCTCAAAAAGCCGTACAAGATGCGAGTGGCATTCAGAAGACCTTCCCATTTAGAGAGATTGAGAAAGACGCCGACTCCTATAGTGTACAGGCAAATGATGAAGAATCCAGAGAAGCTCTCGTAACTTTTAAGCCTGGTACCACAGAGGTTCTTACCGTCTTTGCGAGGTTTGCGATCAACGAATTACCGAAGCCCTATCATACATATGTACAGACTGCACAAGAAGCATTTAAGGATACGAAACAACAGGTTACCTTCCAAAAAACCAGTTTTTTCAAAAGTGAGAAGAAAGCATATTTTTCCTTTTGGACAGAAGACAAACAGTACGTCATAGTCGATCTCCCCACAAATAAAGTGTCTGATTTCACATTATATTACAACCTAGAAGACGTCGATCAAAAGATCATCTCCATCGCTCAAACAGCCTTGATGCGTTTATCCAATGAAAAGAATCTTTCCTTTACCCAAGCCAAAAAACGTTCAGACGAAAGGGAAGAGAAATGGTTGCTCATTAATAAACAAAAGAAATACGATGTAATGATCGGAGCAAATACAGGTCAAGTGTATAAAGTGAGCTATGAAACAGATAACTATAAAATCAAAGCATTAAATGAAGTCATTCCCGTAACCAAGCCACTTATTCAAGACATTTTTGGCATAGATATCTCTGGGTATACGGCTTACGGCGGCCGAGACTGGGGCGGCTATATTTTGAGAAGTCCGGGGAAACCAAGTTTCTCCATACAGCTTGGAAATGTGAATGTTGGTGATATTCATCGAATTGAAATTGAATAGGCAAAGACAACGTGACTGACTTGGCTCGCATAGCTGAGGAAAACGGGTTCTATATTATGTATGTGGAACCCGCTTCCCCATCGTACTTTTGTTAGTCGATCGACAGCTTCATTTTCAGCCCCTCATGCATCGCTCGCCAACAAGAAAACCCCTTTAGCTAAAAGGGGTAGGGAATTCATGAATGTTTACTTGCACGTATTTCTTCTATTCGGATTCAAAATCAGCGCATCATCGTCCAGCTCAAACAATTTATCCAATAGCGCATCCATGCCATGCTCCAATTTATATTCCATCTCTTCTTTATACAAAGGAATTAAGAAATAGGTATGAATCTTGTTTCCGTCCTTGGTAGGAATGACACTGATTTCTTCTGATAGCTGAAACAGAACGACTCCATTTAAACCCGTGCCATCCGCATACGGTTCATATTCCTGATAATTCGGTATCGTATGCCCGTATCCCAACCATGTATTGTAGTGATGGGGAAACCGCGCCAGCATCTTCATCAGTCTGATTGGCCAGTAGTTATTTTCATCCTGTAGCGACTCTTGTGTCAGCTCCCAGGAAGCTGGCAAGAATATCATCAGTTCTGCTCGCTCGATATTCTCTTCCATCTGCTCCTGTATTTCATCCGGGATCGTCATCGGTAAATCACTCATCCCATTCGTATACAGAACCCAAAATGGCTCTTCTTCTGTAGGGCTCATCACATTCACATCAATATGGATCGTATCGGAAATAATTTCGTGAAAAACACTGCTTTCTCTTCCCACAAATACTGTTTGAAAGTGGTTTCCGATTTCTTCTACATATTCCATTGGAGCTGGTGGTTCATACGTTGCCTGTTGGTCATATGTGTAAATGGTAGTGCCGTCCTTTGACTTTTCTCCGTTGTTCGTACCGCCGAATAGCTTTTTGAAAAAGTTCATCGCTGTTCCTTCCCTTCTTATCCTTCAGGTGCGTGGTCCTCTCTATTGTATCGGCATGAGATACATCCAACTTTTACCTTAACTTTTCATTTCTTGCAAGAGAATTCCGATTCAATTTGCATAAAAAAGAGGGAAGCCTCTCTAGCGCTCCCTCTTTTCGTCTTCTTATTTCAATTCTGTATAATATCTGATTTCTTCTTTCTCTACCTCAAATCCAACCGATTTGTATAAAGACATGGCTGATAGATTCGTCGTTTCAACCATGAGATACGCGGAGTTCAGCTCATGCGATTTTAGATATTCCAATGCTTTTGCCAGTAAAAACTTCGCAAACCCACGCTTCCTCCAAGGTTCTTGTACGAAAACATCCTCGATTACTCCCTCGTCTTCCTCTCGCCATGCCATCGAGCCAGCAGCTATCGTATCGTTATGACGAATCACCATCGATGTCCAGAGCGCTTTCCTCTTGTATTCGGACAATCGTTCAAGTCCTAATGGAGCATCCGGCCAGATCGTAGCTTCCACATTCAAGTAATCTTTTTCTTCCTCTGGTCTCTCCATTTTCCAAAACGAAAAGTCAAAGTCTTCGTCCAGCGTTAACACGGGAACAGGCTCCAGTAAATCTCGCTTCATTTGATACAAGCTATTCAAATGCTTGTAGCCCATTTGAGTGAAAAATTGGTTGTTCGCCGTTTCGGAAGAATCGTTGCCGACACATAGCATTGTTTGGTGCGTAGCTGGCAACGTTTCTCTTAATTGCAGAGCTCTTTGAAAAAGATGCTGATACACCTTTTCTAGCAAATCGGCGTCATTGTCTCGCTCCGGGAGTGTTTTTAGATTCACGAAGATCGAATGCTTGTTTTCTTCTGAACGTCCGGGAGGGATCGTATTTATGATACTGACTTGCCCCTTCGCGATCATTTTTCCATTTTCAAATGCACAATAGACATTACACCAATTTGCTTCTTCACCAACCCACCAAAACGCCGCGTTTTCTTTTGTAGTAACAGCTTGATATAGCTCGCCAAGTAACGGGAAGTCTCCCTTTTGAAAATTCCGAATAATTATATCCGTTGATAATTGACTCACCATTATACCCCTTTCAAAATCAGGGAAGATCACGGGTTTGCGGGCTACTTACGCGAGTTCCCCCTCAAAATTTTGCCCTTTGTCAGCATTCGCTCAATCACAATAAACGCCTCCTTTAACAATTATTCCCATCCAAATAATCATACCGTGTCCCTTATCAGCTATCAAACTATTTTCCCATCAAGTACAGGATTTATCTTGCGAGAAAATTAAAAACCAAGTAAACTTGATCTCATTTACTCGGGGTATGAAAATTATGGAAGACCCCAACGTGTTCAAGCCATGATCGACCATGCAAACGTGATGGTTGCAGGATGAACATCACGCGAATCTTGATTACCAAAAAGGAGCTTGCTTATGGACTCGAGAATCCCGGAAAGCGTTAGACCTTTATTACACGACTATACGAAACGGCTTATGACAGAACTGCCGAATGTCATCTATGGTGTGTATTTGTATGGTTCTATTGCTCTGTCTGGCTTCGAGGAAGATAACAGTGATATTGATTTTGTGACACTTTTGCATAGAGGGTTAACGAATGCAGAAATAGAAATGCTCAAGAATATTCATAAGGCTCTTCATAACACCAACCCATTCGCTAAAAGAATGGACGGCATGTATATCCAGCTGGATGACATCGGAAAAACCAATCCATCCTTGGAGCCTTATCCTTACGTTGACAGTGGGACATTCCAATCATCCGGCCACTATGATATCAATCATGTGACGTGGTGGATCCTCAAGCAACGGGGCATTACGGTTATGGGGAAAAGTGTTGAAGCATTACACATCCCTACCCAGTGGTTTGATGTCGGGGAAACGATGAATTACAACAAACATGATTATTGGTCACCGAAAGGAAAAAGCATGATGAAATTCATGCTCGATGAGTGGGTAGAATTCGCCGTTTTCACCTTATGCCGAATCGATTACGCGCTCGACCATAAAGACATTATTCCGAAGAGAAAAGCCGTAGAGCACGCTCTGCAAGAGTTTCCCAGCGAATGGCATCTCTTACTGCAAGAATCCTTGCGAATACGCTACCAACCAAATGATCCATCTTTATTTTCGAACAGAATTAAGCGGGCAAAGGAAACCCAAAGATTTATTCGCTATATTTGCGAGCCGAAGCTCTAACGCAAAGCCGCTTTGCGTAAAGAAGGAGATTTGCTTATGAAGATCATGGAGCATTTGCACCTAGAGCATTTTAGACAAATGGAACAACTCGAGCTTCAATACTATGATGCTGAATTTATTACACCGTACCAAGAGAGCTACAATTGGTATTTGTTTCGTCCCGATTCGGTCGTTGCGATCGAAGAGAATGGGCGCATCATCGCTTTTATGAACCTGCTTCCCGTCAAGCCGCATATTTACCTGCAAATTGCGCAAGGGACTTTTAATGACAGCCTGATGACGACCGCGGATATCGAAGATTTAACTACTTCTCCCGAACAAGTCTATTATTTTTTGTCCTGTGTCGTTGTCGATCAAGCCTATCGAAAAAGCCTTGCCTTGCCCATGATGCTGCATCATTATCTCGATGTACTGGCTCATGTCGAACAGAGTGGCTACTGCATTCAATCGATCATCATGGATACGATCACAGAAGCAGGCAATCGGTTCGCTCAGCGCCTTGGCATGAAGCATGTGTGCATAAGCGACCACGACTCTCATATACATGCCTCAGACTATGAGAGCTTCAAACAGCATGTGCACGCGAGTTATCCCCTGCGCTCCCGCTAAAGGCTTTGCATCGACCGTTCTCGAACCAGTAAAAAAGCAAATCCTCCATGAAGCATCTTTTCATGGAGGTTCGTTGCGGGCTTTTTAGTTGATGACCTTACCTGTCGTGGCTTCTATTGCCCATGGCTGTTCTGAATCCCGGCGGATTTGGTAAGCAAGCACTGGCTCCGCCCCTTTTTCTGCTGGCAAGTACACGAGTTCCAGCGGAGCATGTTGCACAAATTGATCAAGTGCCTCTTCCTTGGAGAGCGTTTTTGCTGTCTGATCAATCTGTATCCATGATAAATCCGAAAAGTTGCCCGTAAGCTCGGTAACAAGCCCGCTAGCCAGCTCGACCGACACTTTATAAGGATGCTCCATGACGGGAATCCCGTTGACCTTCGGAGCAAAGGTAAACTGAATGGTGCTAGGTAACTCTTGCGACGCTTCCAATGACAGCTCACGAACATCGGTGGGGAGGAATTTCTCCAGGTGGGCTATCGCCAGTGTTTGTGCCTGTTCGTAGGTCATTTCACGTTGGTTCTGACGTTCATTTGCAGCCATCCGTGAAAACCCGAGGAATGCTCCGTCATCTGTCGTCTCAACCGAAACACCGTTGCCCTGCCCACCGTTCCAAGAGTATGAAATACCACGCGAATTTACACCGATGAATGCTTTTTGTTCCACCTTTATGCCCAACTTGCGTTCAAGCAGCTCTGCCACTTCATTAGAAGTTTTCAGTATGAGTGGTTTTCCTTGTCCCGAAACAGCAACGGACTTTTTCTCTGCTCTCGCTTGGCTGATCAGCGTGCCTGTTTTCGCGTTCACATAAACATCTGATGCTACTACATATTGAAGCCCTAGTTGTTTCTTTCCTGCATAAACGAGGCGAAGCGTACCCCCCAGCTGTTGGGCGGCCTTCTTCTTGTCGATCGTCCCGTCCCGATTGGCAGACTGAGATGCTCCCCCACTATCTTCGAAATCAGGGTAAAGAAACAAGGTCATTTCCCCTGTTTTTGGGGAGATACGGACCGTCGCGCTATTCTCCTGAAGAGGAATGCCATTGATGATTTTGCGAAAAGCTACTTCTCCTGTTGCCAAATTCGAGTGAATATAATCTACTTCAAACTGTTTGCTCTGTGCTCCCAGCTTCTTTTGCAAATAAGCCTCTGCCTGATGTTCCAATGGTGATTTCTCTCGTGTTGTTGTGGGTTGGCTCCTATCTGTTGAGTTCGTTGCAGACTCCTTGGCTACGGACTGCGGCTGTGAAGCATCATGTGTAACCGTTTGGTTCTGAACGATTTTGTTGTCTACTTTTTGGGTAGCTTCCTGCTCCTGCTGTGGCTTGGCCATGCTTTCAACTGGCAGAGAAGGCGTAGCTGATATGGCGGCTGGAGGTGAGATCGTTGTTTGCCTATCAACAGATGGCTTCAGCGGTGAATCATAGCTCAGCCAAACACCCATGAATACGGCTGCTGCAAGGGAACCTGCTCCGGCGACAACCCGCTTGATCTTCGTTGCTTGCTGCTTTCGATACGCCTCACGAATGAGCCTTTCCTTGCCCATCTGCTTCCACACTTGACGAGGTGGGATGCTCTCCTGCCTGACTTGCTTCAGTAATTCGATCACGTGGTTTTCATCTGGCAAACTCATTGGCAATCCTCTCCTCGCAAGCGTTGCCGAGTATTTTCTGCAACGCCTTTAGTCCCCTGTGACAGTCCACTCTCACTTTTGTCTCCGGAAACCCCAAAATCTCGGCTGTTTCCTTGACGCTGTACTCCTTTATGTATCGTAAAATCACAATGATACGCTGATCGGGCTTTAGCTTTTGCAAAGCCCGTTGAATACTATGCATCTCTTCTTTTGTGGCAAACTCCTCTTCTGGAAGACCCTCCGTAGACTTCATGAGGGCCAACCAGTTGTCTGAGAACAAACGCTGCCACTTTTGCTTGCGATAATGATCAATCGCGACATGCTTGGCGATGGAAAAAAGCCATGTCTTCATTGCGACTCGACCATCATACCTCGGCAGTATTTTTAATAGTCGTGAAAATACTTCCTGCACCATGTCTTCTGCATCTTCTTGTCTACCAGTAAAGTAGAGCAAGAAGTAGTAGATGTCATCATAGTGAGCCTCGTAAATAACTCCGATTCGTTCCGTTAACTCCCCAGACAACAAGCTTCCCCCTTTCTTACTCAGATTCTCCCTCTTCTCCATAGGTATAGAACTCCCCGGTTAGCGCATCGATTTCTTCGTTAGAAACGAGTGGTGAAATATAAACGAGCTCGGCGATGTTGTTATTTTCCTCATCCAAGGAGTAATACAGCTTCATTGGATATTTTTTAAGAAACTTCTTAGCTGCTTCTTCTTTTGTCATGGCGTTCTTGATATCCGGCAGTTTGATCGTTTGAGAGACTCTCCAATCTAGTAGAGTCGCTTTTCCGGTGACTGCATCTACGTGCGCCTGTCGAAGCATACCATCTACCGGATACCCCCGATGAAGCATGGTGAAATCAAATTTGAACAAATTTTGATCGGGCTCATATCGATTAGCAGTGATGACCATTTCTTTATCGGTGAGAGGAAGGAACTCGGACATGGCTTCCACGGCTGCTTTTAGCGCCTGCTCTTCGCTCAGCTTTTTGTCTGCCGCACTTTTCCGTTTTGTATCCAATACTTGATAATTCGTTACCTTTCCTGTCTTGGTTTCGAAGAAGATATTGGCGATGACCTCTTCCTCCGTCATCCACAAATAGTTGGTGATTCCGGTTTTCGGATGGCTTTCTTCCTGAAAAGTTGCACGCCCTTTTGTGGGATTGTATCCTGTCTGCGCTGCCAAGAAAGCTGCTGCCTCCTCTTTTGACTTGATGATCGTTTGCTTCGCTTTTGGTTGGAACTGGATGATTTTGTCGTTTTGTTTGGCGGACAGCTCAGCTCCGCGGCTCGCATTAATTCCCTCGTGAGAAGGAGCGTACAAGAACCTGTAGCTTTGCCCATCTGCACTTCGTCCGTAGTAAGGCTTCATAGCAGATGCAAACATCGCTTCAACCTTTTCTTTTGGATGAACCTTATTGGGATCAGCGAATTGAATTTTGCTGATGTCCTGTTCCATTTCCACTGGCTCTGCATACCCGTCGCCTCTTGCCAGATGCTGAATTTGTCCTTCGCTATTGATGGCGAAATTCAGTGTGTCATTGCGGAACGGAATCCCATTTACCCTTTTGCGAAACAAAATGGAAGAATTCCGATTGGAGGCTTCCTCGTCCAACTGATAGTCCGCCATACCCTCGCCATACCATTGCTTCATGAACTCCGTTGCCCTTTTCTTCGCATCTTCTAAGGGATAGGTGGAGGAGAAACCTCCTTTGCCTATGATGTGACTAAAAAATTTAACTTCACCTGAATCTTGATCGACATGCAAGATCACAAAGGGAGCTTTCTTTTCCTTCGTTTGATACTTTTTCACTTCAATCCGGGATGTTTCTGCGTTCATCTCCAATTCGGTGATTGGATAGTTCTTTAGATAAGGCACAATTTGAACGAGTCTCTCAACAGACTTTTCGATTTTCCTGATCAGCTTCTCATCGATAGCTCCATCACCTTTGCTCTCCCCCTGAACCGTTACACTCGATTCTTTTGCCGCCATAGAACTGATCGGTGTCGTCACAGTCAGACTCGCTGTCATGATTGCCAATACGCTTTTCGTCCATTTATTCACGGTTCGTTCATTCCTCACTCTTTTTGGATAGTGATGCTAGGGCCCCAGCTATTTTTCACTCTGTCCATTATTCGAATGAGTTCCCTTTTTGTTTCAGGGGGAAAGAAAATTTTCCCAACGAAATTAGACTGTAACGAGTTGGTAGAGCCCACCAAAGAAACGGAGCAGATAGTGAGACCTGAAAGGGGATTATAATTATCCATTTAATAACAAATCATGAGCCATATGGAAATAGGCGTGTTATACCGACAACTTTGGGCACCCAGGGCATATGATGACCAGTAGAAACAAGGCACAAGGCGACTACGGGAGGTAACTAATATGAACCTGACATTAAATCGACTCAGTCTGACGAATGTGGATGACTCTGCTGGTGGGTGGCAATATGAAGGTGGTAAAGTGTTTGAGGGAAATAACCATGTAGCCAATTACGCGAGTATGAAGCGCACCGTGCATCAGGGAACTGAAGCGCAGAATACGGCAATGCTCACATTGACACTTTTCTTTTTTGGTCTCGAGAATATTACTCTACAAGGAAGTCATGACTTCAGCTCTGGCAAGCAAATTGGAAGCGTTAGCGCTGCTTCATCCCTATTTGCTTCTAATATTGGTAAACAGTTCACAGTATTAGGAAATAATCTCGTTATTCAGTGATCTCAAGCGATGAGAAAAGCCGATTCCCCTTCATTTCAGGAGGATCGGCTTTTCTCTTAGGTTTTCGTGTTGCTTATATTTTGCAGGAGCCATCTGCGCAATTGTCGCCGGATTGCTCGTCTTTTTTCTCGTCGTTCTGTACGAATTTCAGAGCAGGAGTTGCGCTTTCTTCTTCCCACACCTGGTTCAATGCGCCCAAAAAGACTTCACCAGGCTGCGCGCCAGAGACTGCATATTTGTTGTTAATGACAAAGAACGGTACACCCGTGACACCCAAATCGTTGCCTCTTTGTTTGTCCTCCTGTACTTGCTCTCTGTATTCGTCTCCTGCCAGCATGGCGAGCGTCGCTTCCTTGTCCAAGCCCACCTCAGAAGCAAGCTGTGCTAGCACCTCGTGGTCACCGAGATGGAGCGATTCCGTAAAGTACGCCTTCAGCATTCGCTCCTTCATTTCCTTCATTTTTCCATGAGCATGGGCAAAGTGCGTCAAGCGATGTGCATCGAATGTATTGGTCGGAATCATCGTGTCAAAATGATAGTCGAGACCGACGCCTTTTGCCATTTGGGTAACTTGGTCATTCATCCCCTTCGCCTGTTCGAGCGGAATGCTATACTTGGCTGCCAGTACTTCATGCATGTCCATATCGGTATCGCGTTCCATCTGCGGGTCGAGCTGGAAGCTGCGATATACGACCTCTACTTGATCCTTATGCGGAAATTGAGACAGCGCTCCTTCCAGACGGCGCTTTCCGATATAGCAAAACGGGCAGGCAAAATCAGACCAAATTTCAATTTTCATGTTCCATCCTCCTCTATTTGAACGGAGCTGACTAATAGACAGCAGACCGCACACTGCAAAATTCGTCGTATGCACATTATACAACAACGTACGGTACGACTATGCACTTTGGAGGTTGAAAGCTGCACATTTCCCTTAGCGAGTCATGCGAATGATGCGATCACAAATCGTTTCCGCATCTGCTTTGTCATGCGTGACTAGGATCGAAGTCATCTTGGCAGCTCGCAGCATTTGCTTCAAGTCATCGCGTATTTTCGTTTTCAGCTCGGCATCCAGATTACTGAACGGCTCATCCATCAACAAGATAGCCGGTCTAGGTGCCAGCGCACGCGCAAATGCGACACGCTGCTGCTGTCCCCCGCTCAGCTCATGTGGATATCGCTTGCCATAGCCTTCGAGCTGCACGAGCGCCAGGATCTCTTTCAATCGAACTATACGCTCTGCTTTGGACAATCGATGCAGACCGAACAAGATGTTTTGCTCGACAGTCAAATGCGGGAAAAGCGCATAATCCTGAAAAATCATGCCGATCCCGCGTTGCTCTGGCTCCACAAACTGCCCCTGATCGACCAACACCTTTCCATCGATCTGGATGCGTCCGCTCTTCGGGGACTCCAGTCCGGCTATTAAGCGAAGCAATGTACTTTTTCCGCAACCGCTATTCCCGAGCAGCCCGACTACTTCCCCCTGCTCCATCTGCAAGGAAAAATCCCGGATAACGCTGCCGTTCCCGCTTTCATAGCCAAACGTCAGGTTTTTCACTTCAAAAAAAGTCATTTTGCCTGTCTCTCTCCTAACCAGTGATAGAAAATAACGGAGACGATCCCCACTGCAATGATACAGAGCGAAGGAATCGCGGCCTGATGAATTTGTTCATCGCTCGCATATTGATAAGCTTTGGTCGCCAGCGTCTCGAAGTTATAGGGACGAAGGAGCAAGGTAAGCGGCAATTCCTTCACGATTTCCATGAACACCAAGATAAAACCAGTGAACACAGCCCCTTTGATTAATGGCAAATCCACCTTGAAAAAGGTTCGTGTCATGCTCATCCCGAGCATACGTGCCGCTTCTGAATAACGGTTTCCCGTCTTCTCAAACCCCGCTTCGACTGCATTGAATCCGACAGCAAGGAAGCGGATGATGTAGGCAAACGTCAGCATGAACAAGGACATGCTGAGTACCAGCTTGTTGGCGCCTAAGCCCAGCCAGCTATAGAAGGAACTCAGTTCTTTATCTACGGACATCATCACCGCCATCACCCCGATGGACAAGACTGCGCCCGGAATGGAATAGCCCATGGAAATCAAGCGCGTCAGTGCCACAGCGAATATCGAGCCTCGGGAGAATCGGATGACATTCGCTACAGTTACGGCGAGCAGCATCAAGATGGTGATTGAGATACAGGAGATGAACAGCGTATTGCTCAAGAGCTTCCAGAAGGTCTCATTTAACACTTCCCCATACGTCCACGTCGCCCAGACAATCAACTGCCCAACAGGGATCACAAATGAAAATGTAACAATAACCAGTCCGAAGATTACAGCAGCGAACATCGGGATTCCGCGCAATTTTCTGCGTGTGAGCGGCGTGCTCCTGTTCGTAGGCGAGCTGTATTTTTTCCGCTTACGCACGAGTCGCTCAACGATAGAGATCCCGATAATCAAGGTCATAAGCCAGGCGGACAAACGAATGGCCGATTCTACGTCATACATGCCAAACCACGTCTTGAAAATCGCCGCTGTAAAAGACTGAATCCCAAAATGCTTCGTCACTCCAAAATCATTGAGCACTTCAAATGCCACCAGACTCGCGCCACCCACAATAGCTGCCTGTGACATAGGCAGGACGATACGAAAAAAGATATGCGCTTGGTTTTTTCCGAGCAATCTGGCATTTTCAATGAACACCGCACTCTGTTTTTCAAGAAAGGTTTTCGTAATCAAATAGACGTACGGGAACAAAAACAGCGTAAATATAAAAATAGCGCCCTTCATCGACATGATGTCAAAGTAGCGTTGATCGAGCGTCAACCCGAATGTTTCACGTAAAGTCGTCTGAATGCTCCCCGTGTAGCTGAGCATGGAGCCGTACGTGTATGCAGCGATATAGGGAGGAATCGCCAGCGGCAGTACAAAAGCAAATGAAAAGAAGCGACGCAATGGAAAATCGTAAGCAGCGACCAGCCAAGCCAAGGTCACACCTACGATGATCGTACAGGCTCCGGTACCGAGCACGAGCCATAGCGACTGCAGCGCGTAATCCAGCAACATATACTCTTGAATATGCTGCCAGTTTTCATTCTGTTTTTGAAAGAGTCCGAAAAAAATATAAAGAGACGGGAGAAGGGCCAAAAAGGCCCCTATCACGCTCAGCGTTACCCACCCGTTCAGTTTTCGTCTCAGGCTTCTACGCAAAAGTGCTCCCGTCATGCTTATTTCCAACCTGCTTGATTTAGCAGTTCTACCGCTTTTTTGTTATACTCGCCGAGCTTAGCAAAGTCGAGCTTTTGTGTTTTGAATTCTCCCCACTCTTTCAAAAGAGCAGGCTTGTCAGCCTCTGCATTGACAGGGAACTCGTAGCTTCCGTTTGTCAGCATCGTTTGAGCCTCTTTCCCTGTGACGAACTCCATCAATTTCACGGCATTGTCCTTGTTTTTCGCGTGCTTGGTCAAACCAATACCACTGATGTTCAAGTGTGTGCCTGTCGTTTCTTGGTTCGGGAAGAAAACGCCGATGTTTTGCGCGACTTTTACTTCCTCTGTATCTTTAGAATTCAGCATTTGTCCAACATAATAGGTGTTCATGATCGCAACGTCACCGACTTTGGCAACGACAGCTTTTGCCTGATCACGGTCTCCACCTTCAGGCTTGCGCGCGAAGTTGTTTACCAGACCCTTTGCCCAATCCAAAGCAGCCTGCTCGCCATTCAGCTCTATAAAAGAAGCAACGAGTGACTGGTTGTACAGATTGGAAGAAGAGCGTACCAATACTTTGCCTTTCCATTTATCTGTAGCCAAATCTTCATACGTAGACAGCTGCTCTGGCTTCACGCGATCCTTTGCATAGACGATTACACGCGCACGGGTAGCCATACCGATCCATTGATTGTCAGGATCGCGCAGCTCTTTCGGTACGTTTTTCTCTACTTCAGCAGATTGAATCGGTTGCAGAACGCCATTTTGCTTCGCGTAGTTCAGAACACCACCGTCAACCGTGATGAACAAATCCGCTTCGGAGCTCTCTCCTTCACGCTTCAAACGCTCAACCAGCTCTTCTGCTGTACCCTTCACTTCGTTTACCTTGATGCCTGTTTGCTTCGTGAATTCTGCGAACAGTTTGCTATCAATATCGTAATGGCGCGCAGTAAATACGTTGACGACTTGCTCTGTAGCAGCCGGCTCTTGTGCCTTTGGCGCTTCTGTTTGCGGCTGGGCAGTATTCGCACCGTTTCCGCATGCAGCAAGTATTGGCAGCGTCAGCATCGTACTCAGCATGACCGCCAGCATCGATTTTTTTCTCATTTTGATTCTCCCTCTCTATCGCACTGATTATTGATAATGAATATCATTGCCAATTGACAAGGCTTATTGTAACGAACAAAAATGAGAAAATGCTGTGAAAATAAAAAAACATCCCCAATTATTTTTAGCGAGATGTGGATCGGTTGAAATTCACTGACGAAGCGGCACAAAAACAGTCACAGTCGTGCCTTTCTGCTCCACACTCTGAATCGTTATACTTCCGTTGTAACGTGCCAGCAATCGTTTGGCGATGGCAAGCCCGAGTCCATACCCGCTCTCCCCGCTATTTCTTGCTTTGTCTACCCGATACAATCGGTCCAAGACATACGGCAAGTCCCGCTCGGGTATGCCGATTCCTTCATCAATGATTTCCATACAGGCAACCTTTTCTTGCACCTTGGCCCTCACGCAGATTCTCCTGCTCTCCCCGGAATACTTGACCGCATTATCCAATAGGATCAGTAGCACTTGCTCCAGGTGTTCTTCCGATATGGCTAAGGTTTCTCCGCCCAAAGGACCAAGCTCTTGCTCAATTGTAAATGTCGGCTGAATCATGGCAAATTTCTTGACCATGTGACAGACGGCTCGATCCGGATCATGGAGCGCAACATCCTCTTCTACCTCCACATGCTCCGCTCTCGTCAAAACGAGTAGCTCCTGCACCAGTCCTTTTAGTCTGGCGAGCTCTTGAACAGATGTCTGCAAGGATTCCTCCAAAACAGCCGGATCATTTTTGCCCCAGCGCCGGAGCATTCCCAGATGCCCTTCGATAATCGCGATCGGCGTCCGCAGCTCATGTGAGGCATCTTCGACGAATTGTCTCTGCTGCAAAAAGGAACGCTCCACCTGATCCATCATTTTATTGAACATTTTCATCAAGGTCGCAATCTCATCCTGATTATCATGAAACTGCACACGTTCATGGAATCCTTTTTGCCGGACGTTGCTCATCGTTTCATTCATCGATTGCAGGGGCCTAAGTAACTGCCTCGCGAGCAATCTTCCACCCAGACCGCTTATGATCACAGCGGTCAAGCACCCGATTGCCATGACCTGAAAGAGCGCACCACTCAACTGCTCAAACTCTTTCATATTCTTCAGAATCATCACTGTCCCGTTAAATTGAAAGATCGTAAGTGGACTGCTCATGATCAACAGGTCACCACGCACTTCTTGGGTCTGGGTGCGAATCGACTGAACAGGTGGAAGCGGTGGCAGTGTGATATCTTGGAAATTTTCCGATACGACAACAATCGGTTTACCCTCTTCGTCCAGAATGCGAATCATCTGGTTTCGTTGATTAATTTTCTCCAAGAAGCTGCGCAGCTCTGTGAGGTCCTCGCCCTCAAAAGATTGCTCTTTTTCCAGCGCGTAGTTGAGGAATTCTCGCATGGTCTGTTGCACAACCTGCTGTTCCTGATTAAACATCCACTTCTCTACAAAAAAATATTGAAAGCTATTATAGCCAATGAATACAAGAAAAAGCAGAAGCGACGACCAGAGTGTCAGCTTCCATTTGATCGGGAGCTGTAAAAATCTCGATGGTCCTCTCATTTTCGCATCACATAGCCAATCCCGCGTACAGTCGAGATATAGCTGTCCTCATTGGGGGAATCGATTTTATTGCGCAAATATCGAACGTACACATCGACAACATTAGTCTCGACAGCCGCCTCGAATCCCCACACGGTATCGAGCAGCACGTCACGAGGCAGGACTCGATTGATGTTTTTCATGAACGTCACGAGCAAATCATACTCTCTTTTGGTCAACTCAACAGGTTGATTATTTTTGGTTACGATACGTCCCTCTATTTGGACCACCAGCCCTCGGTGGGCAAGCATGGTTCGGGGGACATTCTCCTGTTCTTCCTGACGTCGAAACACAACGCGAATACGTGCCAACAGCTCCTCGATCGCGAAGGGCTTCGGAATATAATCATCAGCCCCACTGTCCAAGCCAAAGACGCGGTCCGTAATACTGTCTCTGGCTGTCAGCATAATAATCGGCGTCTTTTTCACGCTGCGGATTTTTTGACAAACCGCAATACCATCAAGCCCCGGAAGCATGACGTCCAATAATATGACATCCCATTCTTCCTGTAAAGCGAGCTCGAGTCCTTTATGTCCATCATGCGCGACTGTAATCGCAAACGATTCGTAGCTAAGCTCCAGTTCAATAAATCGGGCCATATTGATCTCATCTTCTATCAGCAGCACTCTTTTCACGTTTTGCCCACCCTTTTTCCCATGCTGGGGAATTCCACCTGATTGTAGATGAAAATAATTATCAGCGTCAATGTTCACGCGGGAAAAGGAACTTCCACTTCGTTTGGTAAATACTTACTTATGCTCATGTAGAACTTTTTAAAAGGAAGTGGATTCACGTGTACCTCGTGAAAGGAAACCAACAATTGGCAGGGCAGCTTCTCCATGATAAAAGTGACGGATGTTTGCAGGAGTTGTCGCAGACAATCATCCCGGGTTACTTTGGGTAGATCATCTCGACAGTCGACTCATGCTATCGGCGTTGAAACACTAGAGCCTTATCGTCAAAAAGGCTTGTCTAGTACACTGGCTTATCCATTGAAAAATCGGCTTCATCAGGAAGCAGCCACTGTGTGGTGGGACTGTATGGATTCGAATATCGCTTCGCAAAAAACGGCTGAAAAGGCTGGACTGCATCTCTCGCATCGTTATGAAATCGCTTGGTTTTCCTACCCAGCCCAGTAACCATCCGCCCACCACTTACATAAGATATGTCAAACTGGTTCATGAAGTAAGGTGGTGTATAGGATGCACGGATATCAGCCTTATGAATACCCCTATGAATATGACTTGCAAGCCGTGTCCTCACAACATGGACGGAGAACGGGACAATCTTTTGCCGAAATTCAGGGTGGTCCACTGGCACCGGATCTGCACGGCTACATTGTGTTTACCGATGTCCCCTACGGCACCGACGTATTCGTGGAAGTCAGTGGCCTCCCCGCTTTCCAGCCGGCCACTGGCAATCAGCCGCAAATTGGGCCATTTGGTTTTCATTTGCATGAGCATGGCGTCTGCACGGTAGGAAATCCGAAAGATCCCTTTACGGCTGCAGGCAGTCATTGGAACCCTACACAACAACCACATGGCAACCATGTCGGTGACTTCCCCGTACTGTTTTCCAATGACGGCTATGCACGAATGACTTTTTTCACAAACAAAATCAGTGCAGCCGATGTGGTCGGTAGAAGCGTGATCATCCATCAAAGTCCGGATGATTTCCATTCACAACCGGCAGGAAATAGCGGAAAACGCCTGGCATGTGGGTTGATCTACGCTGGATAAGCTTCACTCGAACAAAAAAAGGGGGCAACCCTGTAAGCTGCCCCCTCGTATTATTGAATTAGCTATCGCCGTAATGTCGACAAATCAAATGCTGGTACAAGCCCTTCCTCGGCTGCACGACCGAGCAACGCCTCTACAGCTGCATAACCATCATTTCCTAAATTTCTCGTAAACTCATTTACGTACAAATTAATATGCGCTTGCGCTACCTCCGGAGATAGCTCTTGAGCATGGGACATGACATATTCTTGTGATGCGGTCGGATTCGCCCATGCATATTCCACAGAGGAGCGCGTCCAATTGGTCAGAGCCTCGATATCCATTGATTTTTTCGCGATGATGGCACCCAGTGGAATTGGCAAACTGGTATCAGATTCCCACCAGTTGCCCAAGTCAGTCATAAGCGACAGCCCGTAGTTTTGATACGTAAAACGCGCCTCGTGGATCACGAGTCCTGCATCGATCTTGCCGTCACGTACAGCAGGCATAATCTCATGAAACGGCATGACGACGATCTCCCCTACACCACCTGGGACATTTTGTGCAGCCCAGAGCCGGAACAGTAAATAAGCTGTGGAGCGCTCACTTGGAACCGCTACACGTTTGTTGGACAGGCGTGCTGGATCGTTCACACTCTCGCCAGAATTTCCTTGGGTCAAAACGAGTGGCCCGCATCCTCTACCCAGTGCACCGCCGCAAGGGAGCAACGAGTAATTGTCCATCACCCATGGCAATGCCGCATAGGAGATTTTCATTACTTCAGGGCCTTCTCCCTGTGCAGCAAGTGTATTCGTAATATCGATATCTGCGTACATAATATCGAGCTTTGGCGCTCCCGGAATCAAATCATGTGCCCAGGCATGAAAAACAAAAGTGTCATTCGGACATGGTGAAAATGCAATTTTCATGATAGTACCTCCCGTAGTACAGAGCTTCCCTTTTCTAGAGATTCCAACGCATCTTTTATCCGCCAAGCAGATTTATCCCGCGGTCCAATTGCATTCGATACCGTGCGAATTTCCAGAACAGGTCGTCTGGCAGCCTGGGCAGCAGTCGCAACGCCATACCCCTCCATCGCTTCAGCTAGCGCGTCTGGCATCCGCTGCGCCAAAGCAGCCGCTGTTTCCGCTGTTCCCGTCACGGTGGATAGTGTAAGGACGATGCCTTTTTTGGCAACCAAGCCTGCCGCTTTCATCGAATTGGTCAGTTGTTCCACCAACTCCTGGTCAACACTTACTTTCGCTGATCCAAATCCCAGCTCGTCCACACTGCAAAAGCCCTCAGGGGTTTCTGCCCCTAAATCTGCACAAATAATCTCTGTCGCGACAACCAGTGACCCAATCTCTGCTTGCCCTACGAATCCACCGCATATTCCTGCACAAATGACCAGATCGTAATCCGCGCAAGCAAGCTCTCTAGCTGTACTCGCTGCGGCTGCTGCGGGCCCTACTCCCCCAGCGATGACAGTGAATCGCTCATCTCCTTGAATGCCGCGCATCACTGCATCCCGTTCTGCGCCAACGGAGGTCACGACCAGAATGCTTCTATATTGTTGTGACAAAATCATTTGCTCTGTCTCCTTTCAACCGCTTTCCACTTTCCACGTTATCGCTACTTTTCGTTCGTGTAAAGCCGTTTAAAGAGTTTGTCAAAAGGCAGGAAAATACTTACAATGAATCCTGTTGTGCATTTTCGCTAGATGAGAGGTGACCGATCATGCTTTATCCACCGAATCCGAACACCCATCCTGACTGGCTCTCCCCCCACTCTTTGGCCTGGTACACGCAGTTGAGCAAAATGACTGGTGAATACGTATACCCATGGCGCTCTACCATTACGGAACCGAATGGCGAGTCGCTTTTTATGGAAGAAATTAGTCGACTGGTTCCGAATCAATCCGTTCTCGACATCGGCTGCGGGCACGGTGCATTCACACTGCACTGGAGCCGTTCTGCCAAAGAAATCGTCGGCTTGGATGTGACAGAACACTTTGTGCAAAAGGCCCGTATGCAAACACCCGAAAACGTCTCCTTCGTTGTTACCAATACAAAATATACCCTCCCCTTCCATGACGATACGTTCGATTGCGCCTACAATCGCAAGGGACCTACCTCCGCCTATCCAGATATAGCACGTGTCGTTAAAAGAGGAGGCTCGTTCATCGGATTACATCCGGGTGATCAGTTGTCTGCCGAATTATTCGAATGGTTTCCTCATTTATTTGGTTCACGTCCAGCAGACACTCCGATCCTGCAAAATCTGCAGGAGAGACTCAGACAAGCTACTTTCCAGCGAGTGGATATTCAGACGGTGCTTGCCACCGAGTATTTTCAGACCCCACTTGATGTCATTCGTATGCGTTGCTTCGGGCAAAGTCCCACTATTCTCACGTCCGCCATCGAAGAACACATGGACAGTGTTCTGCCGATTTTTGACCATTATGCGACTTCTGACGGTCTTCCCACTACGCATATGTATTACCTCGTTCGGGCGATTGTTTAATTCGTCTTATTAAAAAACCTCCAGCCGTATTTGGCCAGAGGTCGTCACTACCCTTATCCTTTTAGCAAAAAGCTGTTGCCGTCTTCATCCTGAAAAGTCGCATAGGTCCCCCATTGCATCTTGTTCAGTTCTCCTTGAAAAACAACGCCGTTCGCCCGCATCGTTTCGTACGTCTTTTCAACTTCTGTACATTCAAAAACGATCGAGGCTTTTTGTTCCTGCCAGTTGCTCATCATACTTTTCGGATAGAGCACCAAAGCAGTCTGGGCACCTGCTGGTCCTACCTCCAGCCAACTGCTGTTTGGTCCCATCGGGTGCTCTTGCTTGACCTCAAATCCAATCTTCTCTGTCCAGAACACTTTTGCGCGTTGCTGATCTTCTACGTAAACAGCTACCGTTGCCATTTTGGTAATCATAATATCCTCCTTACTAATTCGAGCATTTATCATCCCATTTTAACCGAAAAAAAGTTTACTTATCGCTATCAGCAAACCCAAATCTTGACAATAGTTACACGCAATTTTATATTTAATTACGAAATGTAAGAAACAAAGCATTGAATAAGCTTCTCCCTTTCAATGCATCATGTTAGTGTAAAAACAAGTTGCAGGAGGAATGCAAAGTGGGTAAGGATTTTATTGCAGCCGTAAAAGACAGAAGAACGTACTATGGAATCAGCAAGGAAAACGTTGTATCTGATGACCGTATTAAAGAAATCGTGCAGGAAGCAGTAAAGTACACCCCATCGGCATTCAACTCCCAAAGCGCTCGCGTTGTTGTCCTCTTGGGTGCGGAGCACGATAAGCTGTGGAACATTACCAAAGAAACACTGCGTAAAATCGTTCCCGCTGAAAATTTCGGAGCCACGGAAGAAAAAATGAACGCCTTCGGTAGCGGCTACGGCACTGTTCTTTTCTTTGAAGACCAAAGCGTCGTCCAAAACCTCATGCAGCAATTCGAAGCGTACAAAGATAATTTCCCGATTTGGTCCGAGCAATCTTCCGGAATGCTTCAGTATGTTGTGTGGACTGCGTTGGAAACCGAGGGCTTCGGTGCTTCCTTGCAGCATTACAATCCACTCATCGATGAAGCAGTCCAACAAACGTGGAAGATCCCTAACGAATGGAAGCTGAGAGCACAAATGCCTTTTGGCAAACCAACCGCTCAACCAGGCGAAAAACAATTCCAACCGTTGGATGAGAGAGTGAAGTTCTTTTCCTAAGTAACTTTTGTTCCATGTCTGTAATGGACGGCTCAGAATTTCCTATTTGGGCCGTCCTTTCGTGTATTGAGCGATTGCTTTCCTCTGTCGTCTGTGATAGTATTAGCTTAAACAAAAGATTCTTATTTAAAGCGTTCACATATTGTAAAGGGTTTACACTTATGTTTGAACCTTTTACAATGTGTGAATTTTATTTTATATAAATAAAAGTTACATATTCATTTTATTTTGTTGGAGGTAACACCCATGCAAACAGGTACAGTTAAATGGTTCAACGCAGAAAAAGGTTATGGCTTCATCGCAGTTGAAGGCGGAAACGATGTATTCGTTCACTTCAGCGCAATCCAAGGCGACGGTTTCAAAACCCTCGAAGAAGGCCAACGCGTAGAATTCAACGTAGTTGAAGGCAACCGTGGTCCACAAGCTGAGAACGTAACAAAACTGTAAATTACACATAAAGCTGCCCTTGCGAATAACAAGGGTGGCTTTTTTTTCCACATCTTTTTCCTCACATAATTCGTTCTTTGTTCCTAATGGGCAGTTGACATTAGCCATGCCTCCCCATATAATCTCTTTATAATGCAGAGTAAAGCAACGGCGCTTTCTAGCATAAAATATTCAGAATGTACACAAAGGAATAAACGCGACATGTATTTTCCGTTTATTTTTAACGAGCTATGAAAGCGGTTCCAGCTGGCTGTTATTACCATTACCTGTAAACAAGTTCATAAAAGTAAGCAAAGGCGCTTAGGGTATCACTCATTTATTTAATGAGATCCTAAGTGCTTTTATTGTTTACATCCGCAAAAAGGTGGGATATCCATGGAGCACATTGGAAGCGTCATTATTTACATCATCATGTTATGTGCAGTAATTGGTGCCATTGCCGCGATCCGCAACAGCGATGAGGGTCTCGGTAAGGAGTTCATGGAAGGGATTCACTCAACAGGTTACATCTTCGTTCCTGCCGCCGGTATTATGGCGTCCCTCCCGTACATCTCTTGGTTCGTAGAAAAAGCGGTATCACCCATCTTTAACAAAATTGGAGCAGATCCTGCAATTGCGGCAACTGCGATTCTCGCATCTGACATGGGTGGCTATCAGTTGGCAAACCTCCTGAAGACCTCCACAGAAGGTTGGATTATGGCGATGATCGTCGGTCTGATGGCCGGTGCTACGATTGTGTTCTCCATCCCTATGGGACTTGCTATGTTGGACAAGCGCGATCATAAATACATGGCGCTTGGCGTAATGTCCGGTATTTTGACAGTTCCGATCGGTGCTTTTATCTCCAGTGCCATTCTCGTTTTGACAAATGCAGAGGTTCGCAATGAAATCTCGACGAACGCTGAATCGACTTATGCTTTTGCCATTGGCTTCGGACAGGTACTGTTGAACCTTTCACCAATTTTGTTCTTCGTATTAGCGATTGCTGCTGGTCTGCGCTTCCTGCCAGACTTGATGATTAAAGGCTTCATGATTTTCGGAAAGACAATGGATGCAGCTATCAAGCTCGTACTCGTTTTCTCGATCGTGCAACACTTTACTGGTATCTTCACAAAGATTTTCGGAGCTTGGGGCTTCGATCCGATCATCGCAGATCCAACCGACCAATATCGTGCGTTGGAGACCGCTGGTTACATCGGTATCATGCTCGCAGGTGCGTTCCCAATGGTTTACATGCTGCGTAAATATGCAGCGAAGCCACTCGAAGTATTGGGTAATAAGCTTGGCATGAGCCCTTCTGGTAGTGCAGGCTTGCTCGCAACGAGCGCAAACATCCTGGCGATGTTCCGTCTCATTCGTTCCATGCCGCCTAAAGACAAGGTTATCAACATTTCCTTCGGGGTTTGTTCCGCTTTCTTGCTAGGTGACCACTTGTCCTTCTCGGCAAACTTCCAACCAAACATTATCTTGCCGGTCATGCTCGGTAAATTGGGTGCAGGTATTATCGGGATTGCTTTTGCTTACTGGCTCTCCGTACCGAAAGCCCTTGAACTGGAAAAACAAGATCGTGCTGCTGGAATTATCGGACCAGATGAGTATCTGGATACTCACAACGCTCAAGCTGAAGTTGCAGCAACCAAACAATAAAAGTAAAAGAGCGGTCCTTCGTGGGCCGCTCTTTCCTTTACACACCGTTCTTGCTCATCTCCCACATTTCCGATGCAGGTACCGGCTTTTTGGAGCACCCATCCATCGTTAATTCACGAGCTTCTTTTGACCACAAAAAAGGATAGATTGCGAACATTTCATTGCCTTTTAGCTCGGAAACGTCCTTCTCCCAATCCGTCCAGAAAAATGTCTTATAAAACGTATGGATGTCCCCGGTCATTGCCCAGTGCAAAAAGTCGGTATAGCCAATTTCAAGATCCTCCCACGCAAGACTGTCCGGAGCGAAATACCATATACCGCCTACCGAATCCGGAAACATTCCACCATTGATCGCAAAGAATCCCCCTATGACATCGTCTGCTACCAGCAGCATCCCGTTCAAGGCACATTGCTGATTCCAAGAAGTGATGGAACGCGGCAAATGAGGATGGCCAGACCCTAGAATCCTTAGCCAGCCTTGGTGAATCAGAATCCCGCCTGTTTCAAAAGCAACAGCACCTAGCGTTGACCTCGTCGTCACTTGTAAATCAACAAGCTGTTTTTTCCCTTTCTCCAGTTCAGCTGGAAGAAGAGTAATTTTCCGCTCTGATGCTGACTGCCATTTTTTTATTTCATCCATTGCTGAATCCTTTTCGCAGTACAATTCCTCGAAGCTTTTCATTTCAGTCTCCACCACCGATTTCCGCCAATCTCGCCAAAACAAACAATAGTATGGAAGCTGTCCGCCGTGACGGATGAATCATCTACATCTACCCTTGATGGGCAGCAGCCTGCGGAGAGCAGCACAGATCCCCTTTGCCCGATTCAAGTGCAGACTTCAGGCTCCCCAATACATGAGACCAAGCCATTTCGTGCCAACCCCGAGCCTTTTCCCACTCCTCTCCCTCTTTCCAACCGAAATGCTCGACCAACACTTGCGTTTTCCCCGCTGTTTCAGACAAGGTGACAAGCACATATGTCAAAGCATCCTCGTGATTCATGGTATCTGCGAATTCATCTGGTCCCTTCCATGTAAAGCCCAGGCGCTCCTTCGGTTCAAAATGGGTAATGATGCAACCTTTCGTCCCCATCTGGTCGCGATTGGCTGGGTTGAAGTACAATTCATAGGCTCCGCCCAGGTACGGCTCAATCGTTGCATCAGGCGCAAACCACTGAACTAGCCGTTCCTTTCGTGTCCATGCCCACCAAACCAGCTCTATAGATGATGATACTTCTATCTCCGCTTTCAAGAAACCCATGGAACATCCCCCTAACTATTTTCCTAACAGTTTGAAAATAGCAATTTCTGTATAACCAGTCAATACGGTACACTCTCTATCCTCAACATTCACGACCGAACGAGATTTTAAGCGTATGAATGAGTCTGAACAAGTCTGAATGGATTATTTTTTACTAAAAAGTGTAATTATGCAGTAATCGCATCAGAATGAATGCTATAATAGCTGAGTAAGTAAAAAATTTCACAATGGGGAGAGGAACGATGGAACAACCACTTGCTAAATCGGCTCATCAGAAATTACCCATTGGAAAATTGCTCAAGAGGGTCTTCGGTATCCTGATTGGTGCTTCCCTGTTTTCGGTAGCGCTCGAGATTTTTCTCGTACCGAACAATATTATCGACGGTGGAATCGTAGGTATCTCGATTATTACCTCGCATCTGTCTGGAATCCCTCTTGGCGTTTTCCTGTTTGTGCTTAACCTGCCCTTCTTGATCATAGGGTACAAGCAAATCGGAAAAACGTTTGCACTCTCAACCCTCTTCGGGGTTACGATCATGTCAGTTGGAACGACATTCCTTCACGAAGTCAAAGGGCTAACGGATGATCCCTTGCTTGCAGCTGTTTTTGGCGGCATACTTCTCGGGATTGGTGTAGGACTCGTTCTCCGTTATGGAGGCTCTCTGGACGGTACAGAGATCGTCGCTGTACTGCTTAACAAGAAATCTCCATTCTCCGTTGGTGAGATCGTAATGTTCATGAACTTATTCATTTTGAGCAGTGCCGGATTTGTATTCGGTTGGGATCGCGCGATGTACTCGCTGATCGCCTATTACATTGCATTCAAAATGATCGATCTGACCATCGAAGGCTTCCAGGAGTCGAAAGCCGTATGGATTATTAGCGACAATCACAAGGATTTGGGAGATGCGATTGTTGCTCGTCTGGGCCGTGGCGTTACCTATTTGAATGGTGAGGGCGGCTATACCGGAGACGATAAGAAAGTGATTTTCTGCATCATTACGCGTTTGGAAGAAGCCAAGCTGAAGCTGATCGTGGAAGAAGTGGACCCGAATGCCTTCCTGGCTGTCGGCAATATTCACGATGTGCGCGGTGGGCAGTTTAAGAAGAACGCGATTCATTAAAGGGAAAAAAGTGTACCCTATAGAGTGGGCGTTGGGGAACGTCTGTCTATAGGGTATTTTTTGTATGTTAATAATTTATCGTAATATTTTCAAAGACTTTCTTTTGTCTATCTGAATTATTGTTTGTTAAAGTTAACATCTCAGCATGGGTAAGATTACGTAATGTTCCCTCATATACAACATTTTCAAAAGTATCACTCGTTGTATAACTGCCTTTTGTACTTTCATCAATAAACATTAATTCTTCATCTTTCACAAAAATCGATGTTTGATTTCCGTTGAAACTAATAAACAAATCCTGTTTTTCTCCGTCACCATTCCGAACGATAATTTATTGTTTTTTCTTGCATGAATCAAACACCTTCTCTTTCAATAATGCTAGAATTCAAAATAAAGTACGATACTCCTATATCTCAAGAAAAAAGGAGGTTTTCTCGGTGAATCAAGCATTCTCGATAGAACGAGTTCCTTTTGAACAGAAGCACGCTCTCAAGCAACTGTTGGAGCTGTATACGTACGACTTCACTGAGTTTGAGCCTTTTGAAGTAGATGTCGACGGCTTGTTTGGCTACGACTACTTTGAAAAGTATTGGGTTGAACCAGAGCGCCATCCCTTTTTCATCAAGGTTAATGGTAAGCTCGCTGGTTTTGTCCTCGTCCGCATGCTCACAAGCCCTGATGCAAATTTGCCATCGGTCCACTCCATTGCTGAATTTTTTATCATGAAACGCTACCGTCGGCTGGGGATTGGAAAAGCGGTCTCCCATCAAATCTTCAAAATGTTCCCGGGTGCTTGGGAAGTCTTTCAATTGGAAAACAACGTGCCTGCCATCGGCTTTTGGCGGGCGAGCATCTGCGATTACACTGCCAATCACTATGAAGAGCGTCAAGCGGATGGCAAAGTCATACAAACGTTCATCTCGAGACCATAGTAGAAAAAAACCAAGGGACAACGCAAATCCCTTGGCTTTTTTTCATGAAAACGAACTAGCTGATAACCGCAGGAAAGGTCATCACGACAACCGTTCCGCTACCCAGCTTACTGTCCACCGTAATCTCTCCCCCGTGCGCCAAAACGAGCTGCTTGGCTATCGCCATACCCAGCCCCGTCCCACTGGTATTCTCTCCTGTATGCCCACCTCGATAGTATCTTTCGAACAGATTGGCCAGTGTCGTTTCATCCATGCCTGGACCATTATCCGCGATTTTGACCACAAACTGATCGGCTGCAATCGATTGTACCTCTACAAGCACATGTGTACCTGCCGGGGTATACTTGATCGCGTTTGTCAAAATGTTGACGATGATGCGGCGAAACCAGATTGGATCGACCTCGGCCGTTATCGATGGGACATTCGCCGAAAATTCGATATCATGCAAAGACGAGCTCGGATCGTTCACCATATCCACCACAATCCTGCGAATGGTTTCTACGATCGCGACAGGTTGTTTGACCATCGGCAAAGCTTGATTCTTGAGTCGATAGGTCAAATTCAAATCTTCAATCAGCCCGTTCATGTAGTCTGACTTTTCCCGAATCGTTTTCCCAAATTCGCTGACTTCTTTTCTATCCCACTCATACTGTTCCGACTCTAAAAAGGTAGCATAACCGTAAATCGAGCTCAGCGGTGTCTTGAGATCATGGGATAGCCCTGTAATCCATTCCTCTCGCGTCTGCTCGATCTCTTGCTGAAGCTTTTCGTTGGAGCGCAAGGTTTCACTCAGATGCCGGAGAGCGTCAAATACATCCTTGAAAACACGAAATGACTTCTTTTCCTTCCCTCGCCAATTCCTTCCGATTGGTTTCCCCTTTTTTCCGATCGGCTCCTCATAGCGGCCTTGAGCCAGTCTTTCCAGCCAATTCACCATATGCAAGAGCGGCTTGCCTACCCGCCACGCATACCAGCTACCTGCAAATAAAACGACAAGGATCAAAAGAATACCGATCTGAAGGAACGTTTCCTTGACCATGGCATCCTCAGACGTTTCTTGGACACCAGACTGATAGGTTGGATTCGGTGTGCCCACTACGTAGGTCAAGTCGCTCTTCGTGTCATATCGACTGGTGATGCGGACAGGAACATTTTTGGTGGTCTCGCTGTTCTGAAGAGCCTCCGTCATGTCTAACTGGGCAGTAGCGTTCGGGTGATTCCATTGATGGATGAGCTTCCCCGTACGATCGTATACCAAGTACCATGCCTTTTCTTGGGAAAAGCTTTCGTTCAACTCGTCCCATGTCTCCTTGCTCGTTCCCGTTTTTTTTGCGATCAGGCGCTGCATCATTTCCTTTTCGGGAGCGGGTGTTCCATAGAGGATGATCATGTTTTCGTCAGATTGGTTTATAACCCAGTGCGTGACGTGATAGCGAGAAGCGTCACGGTCTTCTACATAACTAATCCACTCTCCTGGCCGGAATTGACTGGGAACATCAGCAGGTGTCCGATAGTTGTACAGTATTTTTCCGTGCTTGTCGATAATCTGCAACCAGCCTTGATGTCTCGCCACGCTCTTCTCAATTTCCGGATCGACGCGGATTCGCTTCCCCTCATACTCTATCTTCAATGTCAAATCGGATGCATCCAGCCGGGACAAATCGCTGGACAACTGCTCGTTCATAATGCGCCAGCCTAACCCCAGCATCGCAAAAATTAGAAATAGCAGCAAGACGAGGAGAAAGCCGAACAGTTGCCGGACATATTGAAAAATCAGCTTGTTCCGCAAATTCATGACTGTCTTGCCGGACTAACCAGCTTGTAGCCCAGCCCCCTCACTGTGACCAAGAGCTTTGGCTGTCCCGGATTTTCTTCTATGCGCTGACGCAGCTTGTGAATGTGCACCATGACTGTATTTTCATCAAACATCCCGTACTCGTCTTCCCATACATGATCGTAAATTTGTTCTTTCGTAAATACCCGGTTCGGATTCTGGCAGAAAAAGACGAGCAATGAAAATACTTGCGCCGGGCAATCCACTCGCTCTCCGTTCACGAACAGCTCGGCTGCCTCCACATTTACTTGAAAACGTCCAAAATCATAGCGCTTTTCTTCCTGCGATGGAGGAGATCCCCCCAAAGTTCTGCGCAGATGAGCCTTCATCCGGGCAACGACCTCTAGTGGATGAAATGGCTTCGTTATGTAATCATCCGCTCCATAGGCAAATCCGCTTAATTTATCAAAATCGGTACCTTTTGCTGTCAGAAAAAAAATCGGTGCCTTCGTTCGCTGTCGCACTGCTCCGCACAGCTCAAATCCACTTTTATCAGGCAGCATGACATCTAGAATCAACAAGTCGTATGTCTTCTCTTCCACGAGACGAATCGCCTCTGCTGCTGTCGTGCATGTATCGATCTGGACAAAGCCTTCCTTTTTCAGCACCGTTTGGAGCATCTGCAAAATCGCTTCTTCATCATCTACCAGCAAGATTCTTGCTTCTTTCTCCATTCCCGTTCCCTCCCTTGCTGTCATACATTCTACCATGATAAACGGCGCCAACAAAAAAGATAAGGAAATGGTAAGGTAGTGTTTTAGTAGGGGAAAGGTCTGGCAATTATGATGAAGGAGAAAGGAGCGGATTCACCTATGTGGGCTATTTGCCAACACGAATTTTTTCGGTTGTTTAAAAGTATCAAATCGTTAATTACCGTTGCCTTTATCGTCGGCATCTCGTACTTGGTTTCTGACCTCGTCAATCAGGCAGCAAGTCTTCTCCCAGAAAAGGAGCTGGCGCAGGGACATGCGCTTGGTATTTTTGCACTCATCATGCTGTTCGGGCCCTTGTTTGTATTCAGCCTGTCTCATGATGTCATAAATCGTGAGCTAGCGGGCAGGACAATTCGCTTTCTCGTCACCCGGACTTCACGCAATCAAATCATTTTGGGGAAATTTCTTGGAGTGGCGTTCTTCTGGTTAACCTGCATGATTATTACGTTTGGCGTAGTTTTTGCCACCGTCCAAACGTTTGACGCGAAGACCTTTTATCTATGCGTATCTCTGCTTATCTACTGCATCTCGCTAGCACTGCTACTCTCGCTCGTGATACCTCGCCCCAGCTACACGATGTTTTTAGGAATCGTGATTGCACTGATTTTGCCAGGTCTCGGACTATGGAGCACCTTCTCTAGTCACCCAGCAGCACCATGGATTAAATATTTGACACCCTTTTCATTCATGGAAAAAGGCGGCGCTTGGACCGGCTTCATTTGGCTCTATGCAGCAGCTTTCCTGATCGCTTCTATGTACTTATTCCGACGGAGGGATTGTTAATGGCAATGATCGAGACCATACAGTTGAACAAGCGCTTTGGCAATCGCACGGTCGTGAATGACGTCAGTCTTACTGTGCACAGCGGGGAGATTTTCGGATTCCTTGGTCGAAACGGCGCAGGAAAATCGACCTTTATCAATATGCTGACAGGGATTCTGATTCCGACAGCGGGTACCATTCGTATGTTCGGAGAAGAGGCCCATACAGAAGGATGGAAAAAACGAATTGGCGTACTGCCAGATTACTCCACCTTCTACGACCATTTATCTCCTGCGGAGCACCTGCACTATTTCGCTCGGGTAAAAGGCGTCACACTCACAAAGGAAGACTGTATGCGCATCCTGACAGCCGTTGAGCTTGAGGAGCATGCATCCCGCAAAGCCAAAACGTTTTCCTTCGGGATGAAAAAGAAGCTGGGTATTGCCCAAGCCTTAGTCGGTGACCCGGAGCTCATCTTCCTTGATGAACCTACTTCTGGCGTAGACGTCGAATCAGCCCTGCATATTCAAAATTTGCTGCGCAAGCTCCATCAACAAGGAAAAACGATCTTCATGACCTCGCACAATTTGAATGAAGTTGAGAAAATCTGTACCCGCATCGCCATCATGAAAAGCGGAAAGATCCGTTCACTCGGCACTCTCGATGAGCTGCAAGCTGCCCATCAGGCATGGCGATCTGTGAACGTACGTCACTCGGCTTTTATTACAGAGGATTCTGTAAACCTGCGCACCTTTATCGAGTCCCTCGGGCGCAATACGATTTGGGAAGATGGTCGTCTCTCGATTCAGGTTGATGACGATCAAAAAGTGGCAACCCTCGTTCGTGCTCTTGTTCAGGCACGCGTGGATATTTATGGCGTGAACGTTGAAGTCCCTTCGCTCGAACGAATTTTTATGGGGGAAGAGTCTCATGATGCTTAATCTCGTTTTTGTCCTGCTCCTATCCGGGATGCTGCTTTTCAACATCTCGATAGGAAAAACCATGACTACCGGAAGTATGTCAATTACGATTGGCCTGATTGTCCTCAATCTCATCTTTTTCATCACAAAGTATAGGAAGAGTCAGCATGAAAAAATGGAAGATCAGGTTAGTCGATACGAACGATAATCAGGTTCATGTAAATGGGGGAAGATTCGTATGACAAGTAGGTTTCTGGATTTTGCCGTTATCCTGACAGGGGTTTTGCTGTATAGAATCTTTTGGGGAGATAGCCTTAAACCAGAAGTTATCGGGATTTTAATTGGGCTGATTATTGTTTCTCTCATCCTTTTCATGAGAAAGCAGTACGCAAAACGCTAGGAGCAAAAAGAGCAAGAAAATATGTAGAAAAAAAGCAGCTTGATTGCCACCGAAAACAGCCTGCAAGCTATGCGGCTATGGGGCAATAGGCTGCTTTTTTCTACAAGATTGCCAAAAGCTGATCCAGTCGTTCAATGACAGCGAGTGGCTGATGCTCTGAAGTAGGCTTTTTCCCTCGTGGATTGATCCAGACAGCTGAGAAGCCTGCGTCCATCGCGCCTGCTACATCTGCCTCCCACGTATCTCCGACGAACAACACCTGCTTGCTCTCAACTCCGAGTTTTTCACGAACATGTTCATATATACGTAGATCCGGCTTATGGTGTCCGATGATTTCGGAGAGAAACACCCGCTCCCGTGGAAAATAAGCAGACAATCCCAACCTCTCCAGCTTGATAAATGCCATATCGACAGGACCATTCGTAACAATCCCTAGTGTATGCTCTTCTGCCAGCCTCGCAATGGTAGATTGAACAGTGGTATCTGGCTGGACTGCGTCCATACATGCCACCTGATAGGCGCGTTGAAAATCGTCGACCTGCTCCACTTCAATCTGTCGGTTACAATCAGCCATAGCTCGCTGAAAACGCAACCTCCTGTATTGCGTAAAATCGTAGCGCTTGGCAATAACATCGATCCACAAATCATCTCCGTGGCGCCGCAGAGCTTCAAGGAATTTCTCTTGGTCGAGTTCTGCTGTAAGTGCATGGCTCGCAATCGTCTGCCGCATCCCTTTCTCCCAGCAAGCTGAAAAATCGAAGAGAGTGTCGTCGAGATCAAATAGGATTGTTGTAAATTTGGACATGGCTGAGTGGCGTCCCCTTCCTTTTTTCTTGCTGTTTTCATTGTGCATATGACTCTGTCTTTTGTTATGATCATTGTAACGGAAAAAGGAGGTGGAAACATGTCTAACGAAAAACTGGATATTTTAGTAGAGGGTATGAATGAGTTGCGTCTGATTGCTCATGCCCTCATAGATCGGCAGGACGAATTGGATGCCAAGATGGACGCTTTAACCATGGAAGTTCACCAGCTAAAAGCCGATGTTACCGAACTAAAGCAGGATGTTGCCATGTTGAAGCAAGATGTTGCCGAATTAAAGCAGGATGTTGCCATGCTGAAGCAAGATGTTGCTGAGTTAAAGGAAGGTCAAGATCGCCATGAGCGTATCTTGGAGACATTGGCGCTGCGTGCTCTCGAATGGAATAATTTCCGCCTCGACTTCATTCGCAAATCATCCTGATGCCTTTAGCTTTTAGGCAAATCCACAAGCAATGCCTCTTTCAACTCAACTGGTAAAGAAATAGATTGGCGTGTATTCGCATCGATCATGACCATTGTCACATCGGCGTCCGCCACTAATACATCTGCAGCGTTGTACAGCTCCTGGCGGATGACGAAGCTTTTTTCACCCACCTTGACCACCGTAGTAATCGCCGTTACCTCTTCACGCATTTTCAATTCTTTGCGGTAGTTAATGTTTATATTGGCCACTACCGGCATGATGGCCCGTCGCCTCAATTCATCCAGTGTAAATCCTTGCTCCCATATCCATTCAAAACGCGCCCACTCCATGTACTCCAAATACTTGGCATTGTTCACATGTCCGATTACGTCAATATCAGTTGAACGCACAGTTAGATGATAGTGATGAGCCATCTTTCTCACTCCTTGTTTTTCTTTAGTATAACGAATTCAGGTTGCTGAGTGAACATTCATTCAAAATATTCCGAATGGTCATGCTGTTCTTTCCTGATCTTTTTCCTATAATATAAATAAACACTAGAAAGGAAGATTCGATGTTCGAACAAGAACTTTTGCCGACCTTGCAAACTGCTCGCTCCCGGTATCAGGATGCACTCGTCCAATTGGTTGAAGCCGAGCTTGGCTGGAAGCTGGCTCCGGGCTCTAATTCCATCGGATTTTTGATTCATCACATCGCGGAAGTCGAATATCGATTCTGTATGATGTTTTTCGGAAGAGCAATCCCGTCCGACATCACTCTCACTACCATTGGACCTGTGAAGGATGAAGGAAACTTTACCGACTTGTCTGCCTTGCTTGCTTTCAAAGATGCTGCCTACCATCACTTGCTGAATTCTTTGGCTGCCCTGCCAAAAGACGCGTGGGACATCCCCTGTGAAGCACCGATTGCCACATTGACTCCCCGTCAGGCACTTGGTCGACTGATCTATCATATGGGCTACCACGGCGGGCAGATTGGACTTATCCGCAAGTACGGAGGACCTCAATGAGTCTCATTTTGACAGGTGAGCGGCTCATCATTCGCGAATTGCTGCGCGAGGATTTACCCGACTTACTCGCCACCTACAACAGCAATCCAAAGTACAATCAGCTTCGAAACGGCACGAGCACAGTAAGTCTTGCTGAACTGGAAGCCGAATATGACGCTACCATAAGCATACCTTCCGGGCATTGGCTCGCTATTACTCGTGAAGGTACGTTCATTGGAGTCATCCATATCGTCCTCTCCAGTGAAAACGATCCAAAAAGCTGGTTTAGTCTTTTGCTTTTGCATGCCGATTATCAGCAGCAGGGCTTTGGAAAAGAAGCAGTGACACTCATGGAAGCCTACTGCATCCACCATGGCAGTCAGCATGTTCATCACGGTGTCATTGCGCATAATGAACCTGCTCTTCTTTTCTGGGGGAAGCTTGGCTATGAGCAGTATCGTCAGGTGGAGGCACCAGTCGGTCGTCTGACACAACCGGTGCTGCTGGTAGCCAAGTGGCTACCCCGTACAAATTAAGGAGGTGAAAGATATGAACCGTCGCCTTTTTGAAAATGATGTGCCCTCCCTCCTCTCCTAGTCGGTGAGGAAGTGGTTCTCTTACTGCCTCCCGGCTACGGAATAACGCTCGAACGATTGATTCATTATTCCGGGAGGGACTTGTTATGTCACAATCACAATGGAAGCAAATGTTTTTAGGGGCTGTCTGCCTGACTCTCGCCGCAGCGATCTGGGGCGGTGTTTATGTCGTCAGCAAGGTTGTGTTGGAAGTGATTCCACCGTTCACGCTATTGATTTTGCGCTTTTGCATTGCTTTAGTCGTGCTAGGGGCATTTATCGTTGCTCGCAAGGAGCGTGTCGCGAA
This sequence comes from Brevibacillus sp. HB2.2, assembly GCF_013284275.1. Taxonomy (NCBI): domain Bacteria; kingdom Bacillati; phylum Bacillota; class Bacilli; order Caryophanales; family Paenibacillaceae; genus Brevibacillus; species Brevibacillus sp. HB2.2. The sequence goes on along the minus strand of NZ_JABSUV010000021.1, from coordinate 40,336 downwards.
AAAAGATTATCCACTGCTGATGGCCATCTCCTTTGTCGGGGTCACGATCTCCATCGCCGCACAATTTCTCGGTACCAAGCTGTCTACTGCCCATATGGGTGCTTTGATTACCTCCGCATCGCCTGCCTTTATTGCCATTTTTGCGGTCTGGCTATTAAAGGAGCGCATCCATCTGAAGCAGGCAGCGGGTATTTTGTTAGCGACGATTGGTGTCATCATCGTCATTGGTGTTCCTGATCAAGCTGACGCTCAGTCTTCTCTCGCAGGAAACCTGATTTTGTTCCTAGCAGCGATTAGCTGGGGATTGTATACCGTTCTCAGCAAAAAGGCAACGCAGCGCTATTCATCCCTGCTCGTCACTACCTACGTAGCATTGTTTGGCATCATCTTTACGAGTCCGCTCATGTTTTGGGAGCTGTCTGTCACACCCGTCTCCTGGCAATTTGGTTGGGACATCTGGGCAGGCGTCCTCTATATCGGGATGATTTCTACCGCAGGTGCTTTTTATTTGTGGAACAAAGGCTTCGAGCTGATGCCCGCTGGTAGTGGGGCCGCGTTCTTTTTTGTACAGCCCATTGTCGGTGCATTCTTGGGCTGGCTGTTGCTGCATGAACATTTGGGTATTGGCTTTTTCGCTGGTGGCTCATTTATTTTCCTCGGTGTCGCCTTGTCCACTTTGCGTACCAAAAATAAACGTGAATCGCTGGAGGAACATCCTCTCCCCCATTCCAACGAGAAGCAAGGCTAAAATCGTGTTTGCTTACATGCTACGAGGACTTCCTAATCGTTGGGAAGCCCTCTTTTTTTTAAGCTATGGACGAAAATATTGCCGTACACTTCCTTTTTCAAAAGACAACTCCACTTCAGCAAATGCCCCATTTATAAATGTGATTTGTGGCGGCATATGTCCACAATCTATATCGTAGAGGACAGGGACTTGCAGCTCTTCAGCCAGTTCCTGATAGACGTCTTCCACAGTGTAGCCGTCGACCGTCTGATTCGCTGGACTGCGCCCAAACATGATCCCAGCACAATGGCCGAACCATCCGGCTAGCTTCATTTGTACCAATGATCTGCGCAAATCAGTCGTTGAAAGCTCACAGTTTTCCAAATACCAGATGATCGCTTCATTCCCGATCTGTTCTTTTTGAAAAGTTTGCACGTCCCCATACGGTGTGCCGATCACATGCCGAATGATATCGATACATCCGCCAAGTAGCCGTCCCTGTATATTTACGTGGGGAGTAGTCTCTGTTGTTTTCCATACAGTCGGTTCCGTCAGGTGAAAGATATGCGGCGAAGGATTCGTATGCTGCCATTCCTTTTGATACATCGGAGAAGAGTACTGCAAGACTGACTCGCCCTTTTTCGTTGACAGAACTGTTTCCCACATAGCCGTCGTCTCATCCATATCTGCTCCACGCAAATCTATCAGATTCGTCCCATGGGCCGTAGCCATCCCCGTTTTTAATGTAATCGCGAGCAACAGCACACTCACATCCGAATAGCCTAACACCCATTTTGGTTGCATGGCATCAAAATCAAGCTTGTCTAAAATCTCAATCAGCAGCTCGCCACCCCAAGGAGGGATGATGATATCGACGTCTCCCTCTTGCATCAGGGAGTTGAATTCGGCTGCGCGGTTTATGGCAGGAGCTGACTTGGCTTTTTCCTGTGTCCAGACTGTGTCTTTGCAAACGATGGAATACCCCCTGCTCTCCATACGACTGCATGCCAGCCTGATTCGTTCATGCAAATACTCTGATACACCTGATGATGGTGCAGTTACCCCTATAGTGGCGCCCTTTTTCAACGATGGATACGTGATCATGCTTCTCCCTCCCGCTATGTATGATTTTGGATAATCATACCACATGCCACCAAAGTATTTTCCAGACGTAGGCCGAAGGGTAGACTGGAACTGCTTTTCTTAGACAAAAAAAAGACGACCTATAGTCGTCATCAAAGTATATAAAACGGGAGGGAAGTAGAGGAGTTCAGACGAACGTGTTTCCTGTTCGTGAATGATTACTTCTTGCTGGCGTCAGTCGTTGTAGACTGTCCAGCGGAACTGCTGTTGTCGGTTCCGACAGCACCAGATGATCCAGTGCTGGTACCTGCATCAGATTTGGCATCTGTCGCAGGTGCTTCCGTAGACGAACCTGTGCCCGTTGATGCATCCGAGCTGTTCGCTGAAGCATCCGGAGTAGACTGATCTTGCGAAACCGAGCTATTGGTCGATTGTCCGCTATCAGAAGTGGAGGAGCCCGGAGCGGTTTCGCTTGTCGTGCCCTCTTGTTGTGTCGCCGGTTCAGGTGTTCCTGTTGTGTTAGAGCAGGCAACCAAGCTGCCAGACAGGAGTAATGCGACAGTGGCAATGGAGAACCACTTTTTGTTCATGTTCATTCCCCTTTCATTCCTTGGCTTCGTGACCTTCTCGCTGTCACACCTATATCGTAACGGGCAAAGATAACCATTCTGTAAGGAAAGTAGGAAAAAACGATGATCAAAATATGAAAAAAGTATGACCATGATCATTTTGAGCGGATCATGATTTAGTTCTCCGGCTTAATCCTAGGAAGCCATATCGTAAAAGTACTACCCTTCCCAGGCGAGCTCTCCACTCTGCATTTGCCATCATGCAGTTCTACCAGCTCTTTTACAATGGCGAGTCCAAGTCCTGTTCCTTTATTGTTCTTGGAACGTCCCCGATCTACTTTGAAAAAACGTTCCCAGATTCGGTTCAGGTCATCTGCTGCAATTCCCATCCCTGTATCGATCACTTGAATCTGTACGTATTCTCCTTCCAGCGAAGCACGCATGCGGATTTCACCAGCAGACGTAAACTTGAGTGCATTCTTCACCAGATTTTTTAGAATTTGCGCGATCCTGTCTTTATCGGCATAAATTCGCGGAAGCTCGTCCTCTACCTCTACTCCCATGTGAAGCCCTTTTTCCTCTGCTTCTTGATGGAAGGAAAAAGCAACCCGATTCATGACATCTGCCACATCGACAGGGAACTTGACCAGATTTACTTCATTGTTCTCCAGCTTCATCAAATCCATCAGGTCATCCACCAAGCGATTCACTTGCATCGTTTCGGTGTACATCACAGCGTAATACTTCTGTCGCGCCTCTTCCTCCTCTACCAAGCCATCCTGCAACGCCTCAAGGAAACCTTGGATCGCCGTGAGAGGTGTACGCAATTCATGAGAGACATTCGCCAAAAAATCATTACGGACTTGCTCCAAATGATGACGCTCCTGCTCTACCTTCTCCAGCTTCTGTGCCATCGTATTGATCGTTTGCGCCAAGTCGCTGATCTCGTCCGACGTATCGACCTGGACGCGCTCTGCATAATTCCCTCGACCAATTTCAGCGGCTGTTCTCTCAATGGTTCGCAATGGGCGGGAGATTGACCATGACAAATACGAAACCATGATCGTAGAAAGAAGCACCCCGAACAAGGTCGCCCACAGAATCGACTCGCGCATTTGACCAAAGGTTTTCTCAATTCCTTCAATCGGCGCGTGCAAAATAATTCCGCCATAAACGTTTTCGCCCTCGCCCCATGGGACGGAGACCGACAACATCGGGTCATCCAGACCTTCGATTTGCAGCTCGGTTACCGCGCTTTTTCCCTTCAGTACGTTATCCGCGATAGAAACTGCCACGGACTTGCCCGTAAACATCTCATCCTTCATCGAAGTCGCGACAATTTTTCCTTTTGTATCAAATAACCAGATGCGGGTATCAAATGACTCGTCCAGCATTGCCAGCTTGTCCAAGAGCCGTTTGTTTACTTCATTGCTGTTATGAATAGCGGTATTTACTTTTTTGGCCATTCGCAAAAGCTCTTCTTCTTTGGCGTTGTAAATATACTCCTTCGTAAAAAAGGAGAGAACAATCCCTGTAATCCCCAACCCTACCAAAACGGTAGCCAAAAAGCTGACCAGCAGTCTGCGGTAGATACTTTTCGACATGCCTAGCATCAGTTATCCACCCCAAACTTGTAGCCGATCCCCCAAACCGTTTGAATGCAATCATACGGGAGCTTATCTAAACGCTGTCTGATCTTTTTAATATGAACATCGATCGTTCGAACATCGCCAAAATAATCAAATCCCCACACCTGTTCCAGCAATTGCTCCCGCGACCATACACTTCCCGGCGATTTGACAAGTTGAACAAGCAGATCAAACTCCTTCGGGCGAAAGCTCACTTTTTCCCCGGCAACGATCACTTCCCGTTTATCCAGATCTATCGTCAATTGCTCAAAAACAAAGGTTCGAAGCGCTGCCTCGTCTTCTACTTTTGGTTTTGGCTGCAATCTGCGCATAATCGCGCGGATACGAGCAACGATTTCACGTGGACTAAACGGCTTCGTCACGTAATCATCCGCTCCGAGCTCCAAGCCGAGAACACGGTCAAACTCCTCATCCTTTGCCGTCAGCATAATGATCGGCGTATCCCACTTTTTGCGGATTTCCCGGCATGCTTCAAAGCCATCCAACTGCGGCATCATGACATCGAGAATGACCACATCCGGCTGTTCCTTTTCCATCATCTCAAGAGCTTCTCGTCCATCTGTTGCTGCGATGAGCTCGATTTGTTGTTTTTCAAAATAAAGGCGAATAATTTCGCGTACGTTTGGATCGTCATCGGCAACCAAGACTTTCATCGTGGACATAGCCAATAACCTCCCTTCTTTCAAAACGACATAAAATGAAACATGCCGTTCAGACAATTTACGTTTTTCCATGGTAACATAGATCACCCATGTTGTGGACGGGTAGAAGTCCTATCCAGCTGGTAATAGCAGGACAAAATGGTTTGGAACAATAAAAAAGCGAGTGGACCTAAAGCCCACCCGCTCTTCATTCTTTACTTCGTTTCTCTTACAATCGGAACACTTCGCGTGAGACTAGCCCACAACAACCCTATCAGTGCGCCTGCAATAGCTGGGACCAGCCATCCAATTCCAACTTTGTACAGCGGCAATTGTTCCAGGATTGGGGTCAGCGAGTCGATAGACAATCCAAGCTGGGAAGCTCCATCCAACAGACTAATGACAGCCGTTGCTGTGATCGCACCCACATATACGGCACGATGTCCATTGAACATCCGATGACAAAACGTCAGCAGCATCAGCACGATAGCCAGCGGATAAATCGCCATCAAGACAGGAACGGAGAAGGTAATCAACTGTGTCAAGCCTACGTTTGCTACCGCAGCACTGAACACAGACAAAATTACCGCCATGTTCTTGTAAGAGATGCTAGGAATCCGACTGGAGAAAAATTGACTGCACGCAGTGACAAGCCCGACAGAAGTCGTGAGGCAAGCAAGCGTAACGGCTGCTCCCAGCAGTAGTGAGCCTAATGGACCGAACAGTTGATGCACGACCCCTGTCAAAATTTGTCCACCATTTTCCGATTGCGCAATCGAAACACTCGTCGCTCCCAAATAGCTGAGGGCAAGATAGACAAGTCCAAGTCCGGTAGCGGCGAGAATCGCTGCTTTGATCGTAGACCACATCACTTTTTTGCGATCGATGATGCCTCTATCTTGAACAGCCGTTGTTACTACCAGACCAAATACCATCGCAGCTAATGCATCCAGCGTCAGATAGCCTTCGAGAAAGCCTTTGAAGAATGCTGTATCCTGATAGGCGCCTATCGGTTGTCCCACCTCACCCATTGGAGAAATGAGTGATTTGACAAACATCAGGCCAATGATGATCAAAAGAGCAGGTGTCAAGACTTTACCAATTCGATCCACCAGCTTGCTCGGGTTCAGACTCAACCAGAAGGTGATGGCAAAATAGACGACCGTGGTCACAAAAAGCGGTACCCAACTGCCTTTCATCGATTCTGGCAAAAACGGCAACACGCCCATTTCAAAGGTTACTGTACCTGTCCGCGGAATCGCCATGAATGGACCAATCGACAGATAAACAATAAACGTGAACACGACTGCAAACATCGGATGGACTCTTGACGCCATCGTTTGCAAGTTACCTCCCGCCAATCCTACCGCGATGATGCCTAGTAAAGGCAGACCTACACCAGTAATCAAAAAGCCGCCCATCGCGATCCAAACATTATCTCCTGCAGCTTGTCCTAGCGCTGGCGGAAAAATCATATTCCCTGCTCCAAAGAATAGGGCAAACAGCATTAAACCAATTGTAATTGTTTCTTTCGTGGAAAGTTCTTTCATATGAATCCTCTCAATATTGTTTAATAAAATAAAATTTTCATTAGTATAACTTAAAATTAACTCACTATTCAACCTTTAATTTTTTAAAATTATTGAACTTTTGTTAAAAATGAAAGTTCTTACAGGTCAAACATCTCTTTTCTCTTGATCGCCCCCACAGCTTCCCATACGTACAGACAATAGATACTGCGCCATGGAGCCCACTTTTCCCCTAGCTTGCGAATGTCATTTTCATTTGGCTTCGTTTTCATTCCATAGAGGTGCACAATTCCATTTCGCAAACCGATGTCAGCAGCAGGCAACAAGTCCGGACGCCCCATTCCAAACATGAGTAGGCACTCTACTGTCCACCGTCCAATTCCTCGTAGCGAAGTGAGGTACGTAATGATTTCCTCGTCCTTCATTGTCCATAGTCTTTCCAAATCTACCGTTTCATTCACAATGGCACGCGCGAAATCGATGATATACTCTGCTTTTCGCTGACTAAATTGCAGAGAGCGCAAATCCTCCACAGTTAATCTCGCTACCGAGTCAGGTGTCGGAAAAGCAATGATGCCCTCGCCGTTTTGGTTTTCTACTGGGTCGCCTGCAAGTGTAACCAGCCTCTCTGTCAAATTGGCTGCAAAGGTCAGATTGATCTGCTGCCCGATGATCGTCTTGACCATACATTGAAACAAATCAGCATCCAGCATAGGACGAAGACCGCGAAACCGCTCAGTCAGGATGGCGAGCTCACTCTCCTCCCTCATCTGCTCGTAAATAACGGATAGCTCCAAATCGGCACTAAAAGTACGGCGGATCATCTTTTCTAGCAGCTGTTGGTCTGACGTGGACAAAATCGCTTGTGTCTCATAGCGCAATGCCGGTTCTTCCAAGCTACCCATAAATTGCATATGGACCAGAACAGGCCGTAAGCCGATACGAAAGACGCGCTGTAGGCTATTTTTTTCTTGATTCACACGTATCTGCGTATCTGGATGTGTCTCTAGACGCCGAAGCAACCGGTCAAAAGAATATGGAGGAGTAAGCAAAATAATCCAACAATTCACAAGACTATCACCTTTCCAGATAAAATAAAAACCTCCGGAGAATCTCCGAAGGTGTCAAGTATACTTCGCGAAACTTATTTCGTAAACATCCCTTTGAGAACAAATTTCACGTTTGCCGGACTTTCTGCCAAACGGCGCATGAAATATCCGTACCAGTCGTTTCCGTACGGTACATAAACACGCATTTTATAGCCTTCGCGAGCCAAGTCAATTTGGGACTGCGTACGAATACCATACAACATTTGGAATTCAAACTGTGTACGCGGGATGCTGTGTTCCTTTTCCAGCTTTTTCACAAAATCAATGATGTTGTCATCATGAGTTGCCACAGCAGCGTAACCGCCGTTCAACAGATGCTGCTTGATGATTTTTTTGTAGTTCTCATCTACATCTGGCTTGTTCGGGTAAGCGACTTCAGGAGACTCCTTGTATGCTCCTTTTACGAGACGGAAGTTCACTTTTTTGTCCTTCAAGCTGTCGATATCGTCCGATGCTTTGTAGAGATACGCCTGAATAACGGTTCCGACGTTGTCGTACTCTTGCAGTAATTCGTTCAAAATCTCCATGGTCACCTGATTGTGTGCGTAGTCCTCCATGTCGATACGAACGAAAATGTTTCCGTTTTTCTTAGCCGAATCCAAAATGCGTCTCATGTTGTCCATGCAAAGCTCACGGCTGATATCCAGACCAAGCGAAGTCATTTTCAACGAAAGATTGCAATCGACACCAGATTGGTGGATCGCATCCAGCGTTTTGATGCAATAATCAGCAGATTCGTTTGCTTCCTCTACGCTGAACACGAATTCGCCCAAGTGATCCAGCGTGCATACGAGACCTTGCTGGTTCAGCTTGCGTACGGCGTTGATTGCCTCCGCGATTGTTTGACCAGATACAAAGCGGCTCGCTCCAAAGCGCAGGCCCCACTTTTTTGCGGCAGAATTTAAGGTTTTGTTTTTGGATAAGAATAGAAAGAAATCCTTCATCGCTTGTTCCATCGTTGACTGTCTCCTCCTCAACGTACTCTGTCCACTTCTACTAGCATGAATCGTGCCAACTATTTCACGTAAGCGCTATCGTGATGTCTATCCGACGTATTTAACACATATGTACATTACGTGTCTATTCTTGTACACTTCTGATTAGATGTACAACAGGAACCATTCCTTTCCCTGTTAGTTTGGATAAGAGGTGACAATTTGAAACCGTTATTTTCGTTGGACAGTACGCTCTCTTCCTTTGCGATTCCGATTCCACCTGATATTGTCAAAATACGCACAGGTGAAACTGTAGGTGAATGGGTGGATAAAGAACGAAAGGGCAGAGTAGTCGTCGTCGCTTCTACAACTACGCTCGAACAATCCATTAGCCACATTGTCGCTGGCTCAGCTCTTTCCGATCTGCCGACACTCGTCATCGTGGATGAACATGGCACTCCGACAGGAATGGTTGAGCCATACCAGCTCATGACTGCCTTTGTCGTGTTGACCCAAAACCAGTCTGCCCTGCTCCGTACCTTGATGGATACGATGAGTGAGGCTGTCACCATCGTAGACTCCCGCAATGTCGTCCAACACTGGAATCGGGCAGCAGAAACGATATATGAAATCGATCGCGCCCAAGTCGTCGGAACCTCGCTCGATGAGCACTTCGCGAGTGAATCGATTCGCCTGCTAGATGCGCTGCGCCAAGGGACATCTGTACAACGTGTCTATCACATTCCTCGTCCTGATAGCCATGTACTCATTAATGCGGCACCGATTCGCCGTGAGGGTGAGATTATTGGCGCGATTTCCATCGAACAGGATATTACCGAGCTGGTTCGTCTCAATGAAGAATTAGCACATACGACGGCCCATCTCCATAATTTGCAGCAAGAGATGAGTCGGTTTCAGGCAGCAGACGATCCTTTTTACGCAATCAAAGGTCATTCCGCCTCTATTCAATCCGCTATTGGTTCCGCTAAAAAAGTGGCGCAGACGGATGCGACTGTGCTGATTTATGGAGAAAGCGGCGTTGGGAAAGAACTGTTTGCCCAAGCCATTCATCAGGCAAGTCGCCGACATGAGAAGCCTTTTATTGCGATCAACTGCGGTGCCATTCCTGCTGCACTGTTCGAAAGTGAGCTGTTTGGTTATCAAGGCGGCGCTTTTACCGGAGCCGAGAAAAAAGGCAAGCCTGGCAAGCTGGAGCTGGCGCATGGCGGGACGCTTTTCCTCGATGAAATAGGAGAACTCCCCCTAGAATTGCAGGTAAAACTGCTTCGCGCCTTACAGGAACGACAGTTTTACCGCGTAGGCGGAACAGAACCGATCACCGTCAATACACGGATCGTAGCGGCGACAAACAGACAGCTGGAGCAAATGGTTGCAGACGGTCGTTTTCGCGAGGATCTGTATTATCGGCTGAACGTCTTTTCTCTGGAAATCCCGCCACTGCGCGAACGGCGTGAGGATTTGCCAGAGCTCGTGCAAATTTTCATTCATGAGTATTCCGTGGCCCATGACCAATCCGTACCACGCATCTCTCCCGAAGTCATGCAAGCGTTGTTCGAGTACACTTGGCCTGGGAACATCCGCCAGCTTCGCAACGTCATTGAACGTCTGTCGATCCTGCAAGAAAACGGCGTAATTTTGCCTGAGCATCTGCCGTCTGTCATTCGCAGTCACACAGAACCCACACACGTCTCTCTGCACACGCCGATGGGGGGAACGTATGTACCGCCGACTACGACACCGCCGCCCATCATCCGTCCGTCGATTGCGTACCCTTCTTCACCTGCGAACGAAAAGGAGCGCATTCTGGCAGCGTTGGAGCGCACATACGGCAACAAAAAAGCAGCAGCCGAGCTGCTCGGCGTATCTCGTGGCACCCTTTACAATAAAATGAAGAAGTTCAATATAAACGAGGAGTCTTTCAAATGGGATTGATGACATGGTCGGATGATACGTATCAAATCCATTATGCTGGGGAAACGATTGTCCTTTTGCCAAAGGAATACGCCTTGTTTCAATATCTGTACACATGGAAAAACCGGGCCTTTTCAAGGAGTGATTTGCTAGATCGCGTCTGGCCGCTGGAAGAGCCTACTGACCGTACTGTCGACGATCACATATACCGCTTGCGGAAAAAACTGCAAAAGTGGTCTAATCTGCTCACGATTGATACGGTCCGAGGAGTCGGCTATCGGCTTACACTAAAAGAGCAGCCATCGCCTAGTCCATCCGTATTAACCAGTGATTTCTCAGATAACATCCAGAGGATGCTAACCACCTACCACGGCATGGGTATGGGGGCCGCTTTGCAGACACTCTATGCGAATCAGCAAGTGCTTGGCTTCCAGATGGACTCTTTTTATGCTACCTATTTGCGGTTTGTTGGCGGTGACTTCGGCTGGTTTGTCGAGGATAAAAGTTCCCTCTCCGACAAGCTGTTTTATTTGTTTCATTTATACCGAATGACAGAAATTGACTCGCAAAAAACATTAGAAATTTTACAATGGGCTCTGAAAAACGCGAAAAGTATGCCTAAAAATTATCAGGATGAGATGCAAATCACCGCAATCTGTGTCTACGCCCAAGCCAAAGAATGGGAGCGAGCAAAAAAACAGCTGCTTCCTGCCAGGGAGGTTGTTGAGCGAGTCAATTCACCCGGCTTTCAACTCTTTTTTCAAGCGGAAGAAGCCCTCTTGTATCTGCTCATGGGTGAGGTTGAAGAGGCTGAGAAGGTCATTCAACGCTCTGAGGAGATCTTGCAAGAACTCCCTATGCAGCGTGAACTCGGCAGCTTTACTATTACGCGCGGTCTTTGTCTGTACCATCGACAGGAGCTTGCCAAGGCGCGCCGCTTGGTCGATGAAGGTCTGGAGGTCTTACGAAGCACCAAGTTCGTCCCCCATCTCATTTATGGCGCAAAAATGATCTTGTTGTTCTTGAAAGACTTCGGCTACGACCGAGAATGGGAGCGCAAATACCAGAAAATCTGGACAGAATTATCCGAAGGGTACAAGTTCGACTACTTGCAGAAAAAAATTCGTGCCATCATCTCATCCACTATCTGATATTCCTCTGACAAATCCCTTTTATCATCGAGTTAACAGATCGATGGAGGGATTTTTTTGTTAAAAGAAAATAGAACGTTTCGCACGCTGTTCGTCTCTTACGGACTGTCTACGCTTGGCGATTGGTTTGATTTTATAGCGGTATCCATCCTGTTGGGGTTTGTGTGGAAGGTTGATCCGATGACGATGGCCCTCCTGCCCGTTGCCTATGCAGCTCCAAGCATTTTGCTCGGACAGTTTGCCGGGGTGGTTGCAGACCGCGTGAACAAGGTTCGGATGATCATGTCCATGAATATCTTGCAGGCTGCTTTCACTCTGCTCCTGCTTGTCATGCCGAATCCGTTCTGGTTCCTGGTAGTCATTGCCCTGCGTTCAGGTGCCTCTGTCTTCAACGATCCTGCACAACAGACCTTGACGCGTCAAATCGTACCTGAGAATCAATTGTTACAAGCCTCTGCCTTGAATGGAGCCGTATACCAGATGGGGAAATTGATCGGTCCACTTGCCGGAGGATTGGTAGCGGCCGTTTTTGCACCCGCCATTTGTCTAATGATTAATGCTTCGACATTTCTTCTCTCTACTGGATTTCTGTTCACGATTCGTAAAGTGGAGAAAACGTTGTCTCGTCCATCCGTAGAAGAGCAGCCTCTCCCTTACCGTCAAGCATGGCAAGAGGGCTGGCGGATCTTTTTGCAAAACCGTGTCCTGTTGTACAGCACGATCTTCGCAATCATTACCTCGTTGGCGATTCAGTTGGCGGATACACAGTTTCCCGTGATCTTCCGCGAGAAGCTGCCCGACAATCCCGAAATGCTCGGGTTTACAGTCAGTGTCATTGGATTAGGCGCACTTGTCACCGTCACCTGGCTCCATCGCTTAAAAGAAATCCGTTCCTATGGATGGGTGCTGGGCGGTGGCGTTTTGCTCATCGGAATTAGTTTTTCGTGGATTGGATTTTTCCAGCCGGGTGATGGCATGTATTGGCTGCTGATTGCTGCTTTATTGGCTGGAGTCGGAACGGGTCTGACTTCGGTCGGAGCCAATTATCTGGTACAAAAAGAAAGCCCCCCGCAAGCACTCGGCCGCGTGAGAGGAATTATCGATTCATTGACGAGCGCCACTTTCATCATTGCTCCGTTGCTCGGAGGCGTCATTATGACCATCTGGGGTCCAAACACCGCTTTTTTATGGGTCGGAATGTTAATCGCTTCGATTGGCGGAGGTGCTGTCCTCTTACAGCACTGGATTTGGGGGAAACGAACAAAAGCCGTAGCTGTTTCTACTGCTACGGCTGGATCGGAACGAGCCGGATAATTTTATCGTCCCCTTCTCTGTTGAGTAGCATCTATGTGCCAATGTCGTATTACCGCTTTGTAGGAGGGGGTTTTCATCCCCTCTTTTTGCTGTTCACCAGGAAATGACCGTTTATCTTTTTTCCTCTTTTATGCCTTTTCAAATATTGACTGAAGCCACGTAGGAAGAAGCGGATTTCCAGTCCAAGCGCCTCTGGAGCCCTCCCCAGCGAAGGAATGAATGTCGGGGGTTTTCAGCCTCAACCTCTGAGATGTCATCCTCGAACCTCTACTTTTGAGGCGCTCCCGACATTCATTCCGTAGCGAACAGTCCCCGCCTCCCGGCTGGGCGTAGGCCGAAGCGTAGACTGGAAATCCGCTTCTTCCCCTCCCTACACCCCCTCCAAAAGGCAAAAAAAAAATTGGTCCCCATTGAACCAATTAACGAAAAGACCTACTCGATTTTCACTTGTCTTCGTTCCTCGATTTGTCGATGCAAGATGTACTTTCGCAAATTGTGAAAATGACGGGCATTGATTCCTTTGATCGTACAGCCGTAAAAATAATTCGGTCCCTCTATTCGCTCATGAATGATAACCAAATCAGTTTTTACTACCCCGTCCGGGCGATTGCGACCATACAATTCAAAGGAAAAGACAATGTGCTGATCCGCGGGAATCTGTTTGTCTGAGCGGAATGCCAAGCCTCCCAGGCTCAAGTTCACCAAGTACACCATTTGACTATAGACGGAAAAAAATGAGTCTGGCTCCTGCGTCGGATACTGGATCCAACCCTTAACCTCCATGTCGAAACGGGGATAGCGTCTGCGCTGCTCCCGAAACTCAGCAGCTGTTGGAGAGTGGAACAAAAACAAGCGATTTTTGTCTTTAGCCACGACTACGGCTTCAAACGTATTGATTGTTTCATAGTCAGCCGTCAATAGACAAGGGAGCTGATCCCCTACTGTGACATCCAATGGGCTGGGAAATACGGCTTCGATCAAGTCCCCTTCTTCATAGGTAACATGACCTTCTATCACTCGATTCCCTTTTCTAATTTGTATTATGCTTTCCATCTGCGTTCTCCACCACTTCGCACAAATATATTACCGGGATTTCCGAAATCTTTACCTGGATGCTTTTCGCGGAAAATAAGGTATAATGGGAACATTGACAGATAGGAGGTTACAGACCGATGAATCGTTATCAATTGGTAACACTGGCTTTGGCATTTTTGGTAACCGCCTGTCTCATCGGAGTTGGCATTGCCATTGGGGAAAAAAGCCCCCTCGGTATCCTTGGCTGTATCGTTGTTGCCTTCTCGTTGATGGGATTTGGCTTTTCGTACAAGCGCAAGCATATGCGCTAACCTCTTCTCCGTTATCGCCGTACAAGTAAACTGTTCACATAAAACAGGACAGAGGGCAAGCCCTTTGCCTGCTTCAGCAGTTGTCTAGCGATAGTATAAATGTGTGGCTGGCTCCGATTTACCTTGCGATCCGCGAGATAAAACGCGACTAGCCCGTCCACGATCATACGGTGAAATGCAGGATTTGGCAAGCGTTTAACGCTTGCCTTTGCTTGTTTTATGAAAAGCTTCAAGCGTTCAGTCGCTATCCGTTCCGAATCGTAATAGCTCACGAAGTTTAAATCTCCACCCATTTTATCTTCTTCCAGGTCAATTAAATAGTCCAATAAAATATGTAACCCGCACAGCCACGGAAAGTAAGCCTCACTTACTGTCTGTATTTGCTCTTCCCCTACATCAGGATCAGTCGCCAAGCAAAAAAGAGCGAATATCCCGATAGTCGAGCCTGTGACAGCAGCAAATTCTTGCCAGTGCAAATCGTGATAGCGGTCTTTGTACTGATCCCACCACGTCAACAGGTGATCCTCGCGCAAATGGGGAGCAATGTGCTTATATACTTGCAAATCGCTATACAAACAAGAAAACTCGAGTATCTTTGCCTGAATTTTTTCATAGGCTGGCAATTGTGCGACATGCTGTTGACAGGTCTGAACCAGCCCAGCCAAAAAACCGCCGTCATCCTTATCCTCACGGTACAAATAATAGTCGCGTAAGGGCGCACCTGGTGTCAATGCATCCTGCATCGACACATGAAGCTGACGGAAATCTTGCGGATCTAGTGACGTGCTGCGATCACACAGATTATCCAAGTAGTCGCTGATTGTTTGGTAGGCGACAATCAGCGGAACAATTGTCTCTACATGCGGGATGACCTGTGCTGCATAGACACATCCCCCTTGGCAGTGAAACTTTTTGGAGTCCATGCTGTCTTGTGCCTGTTTTCTCAGCTCGGGATTGGGAATCGCCTGTGCTCGTTTATACCAGGCCGCAAACTCCCGCTCCAGAACAGGTTGCACATGACGATAGACTCGGTAAAGTAGCTGCCATGGATTACGTAGTTCGCTCACTTTCTTCCCTCCCAAAACAAATGTAAAACGGAGGCATTCCAAAGCTTTTACCAGCTTACATCGAAGCCCTCGCTCATGACCAATAGAAATATCTTATCACATTTGGATGCCCACTCCAAAAATCAGCACTGAAATACACCAATTCGCCTTTTTGACTCCATGTAGAGTACAAAAATAAACTTCTTGGTATTGATACGCGTAGAAGAGATCGTCGCTTCCATTTGATTCTCCAGCTCCAGCATACGCTTTCGCACCTCGGTAAAATCGAAGAATGTGGTCGCGTAGCTCTCGAATTTAGGATGACTGTAGTCGGTCAGCCCGAGGGAAGCCAGATGGGTTAATGCCTGATAAATGGCTCTGCGTACCCGCTGCTCAGCGGCCTTCGTTTCCTTTTGGATCAGGACAGTCACTCCCTTCCCCAACTTGCGGGCAGCAATCGCCCAAAAAATATCGCGTAAAGGAGGAAGATTCACTTCTCCATCCCTTTCCTTCTCCCAGCGATACAGCCACTCCATCATGTCGAGTAAATCTTTGCTGCCTTTTTCACTAATCATCCCCAGTTCAGTCAAGAGAAACCGTGCGGAAGATAAGATACCCATTTCAGAATACAATGTATCTTTTGATGGAGCTGCCGTCATGTTAATCGTGCCGGACAAAACGGAAAGGGACCGTTGAATACCCTCAATGGATTGCTGTAGCAATATGCGTTCCCGTACCTTTTGCAGAACACTGATGACCTCTAGGCGATTCACCGGTTTGGTCACGTAGTATTCGATCCCTGTCACATACGCCTCAGCGATCATCTCCTTCGTTTCGATTTGCGAGATCATGACAATTTTTCCGGTAAAACGCCTCAGATGGCGCACCGTTTCAATGCCATCTCGATTCGGCATTAAAAGATCAATCAACAAGATGTCTACTTGCTTCCAATTCAAAAAATCGTGGTCAATTTGCGAGCCATCCTCCGCTTCCCCACATACCTCTCCCAAATCAGCATCCTCAATCATTTGACCGAGCATGAATCGAATCGCAGGATCGTCGTCCACAATGAAGTAGCGCATGAGGTCACCCTTTCTGAATCAGAGTTGCGATTGGCAAGCGAATGCAAAATTGTGTCGTTTGTCCGCATGAGTCCTCGGATAAATCAATCATTCCTTGGAGACTGTCTGTCATTTCCTTTACGTATGAAAGTCCGATCCCCGTGGAAGGTCTGCCTGATACGTCGTATTTGGTCGTGAATCCAGGCATGAACAAGAGCTCCTTATCCTTCACTACAATGCCTGGACCATCATCGGTTACGACAAACTGAAGCCACCCCTGACTCTCATCAATCGAAGCCACGATCGATACCATCCCCCGGTCGCGGATCGCTTCGACACTGTTGCCGACCAGATTGTTGATGAGTGAGAGTGTCGTGTATATGTGGCAAGCGAGATACGGCACCTCCACATTCGTTTCAAACTGGATGTCCTTTTCCAATAGTCTCGCGTACTTTCGTTGTCCCTGAACAATGATCCCTATCAATTCGCCCAGTGGCATATAGTCTCGATCATTCTCGTCAGAAATCAGCTTGGAAAGACCAGCATATATGCGTTGATTGTCCTTTTTCACTTCATGCACTTGTCCGGCAAGGGATAGCAACCGCTTCGCGTAAAGCTTGCTCGTCCCATTCTTTTGTTCCACCTCGTTCATCTCGCGATACAGCTCATAGCAGCTGCGTGTGATTTCCTCAACCTGATGCAATGTCTTTTTTAGGAGAACAGATTCCTCGTACAAATTGGAAATGAGCATTAACATCTGCTCGTTTCGAATACGCTGTTGCTTTTCCAGCCATTTCGCCTGACGCAGCTGAATCATATTGAAAAAACTAAGGACAAAAAAACTGCGTATCAATGCAATCACAGCAATCGGCCCTACAACCTCCAGCTGAAAGACTCCCTTCCAGGACACTGCACGGAAGGACAGCTCTACCAAATTCGCTGCTATTTCTGCGACTGTCCCCAACAGCCCCACCCAAAGCGGTCGATGATGTAGCGTATTAACGCGAAAGAGCGAGAATAGACAAGCAAAGGCAGCATAATAGCAAAATGCAGGGAAGTGCATCTGTAAAGAAACCAGAAGCGAAAAGACATCCTCATACAAGAAATCCAAGACTATTCGAAATAGAACGACAATTAATCCGGTTACGACCCCTGCCAAGAAAGAAGGACGCAGCCACAATAAAAAAAAGAAAAAAGCCGTTGTACCAAAGCTAATCCGAAACTCATCCTGAAACGGGTGAAATTTAAGCTCTCCGGCAATCGGGACAGCAATGAGCATCAGCAGCAGAATTGAAATGTTCTCTCTCATAAAATGTTGCCCGCACTTTCTCATATGAAATTGTTCAAAAAGCCGTTAACGTTTATTTCTTAGTTTACTATATTTTTCTATAGAATTTTGTAGTTTTTTATAGACCTCCCCTTACAATTCCGAAGAAAGCTGTATAAACAGAATTTTTAGACTAAGGGGGAATTATCTTGAAGAAGCGTCATTTTCTTCTCTCGCTCACACTGCTTCTGTCCATGTCGCTTATGACGGCATGTGGAGGTGGCGGGAACTCTGCTCAAGGAGGGGCAGGTGGAGGCAGCTCCAGCTCAGGAGGAAGCGCCGATCCCTCCCAACTAATTATTGCAACAGGCGGTACAGGAGGCACCTATTTCCCACTCGGCGGCGGCATGGCTGACCATATTACGAAAAACGCCGGGATCACTGCTACAGCCCAAGCTACAGGCGCTTCAGCAGAAAACATTCGCCTCATTCGTGATAAAAAGGCGGACATCGCCTTTACGCAAAACGACATTGCCGAGTATGCGTCAAAGGGAACGAACATGTTCCAGCAAGACGGTAAAATGGATTCCTTCCAGGCATTGGGCGCTCTCTACGATGAAACCATCCAAATTGTCGTCTCTGCTGACAGCAATATTAAAAGCGTTGCCGATTTGAAAGAGAAACGCGTATCTGTAGGCGCTCCGGGAAGCGGCACAGAAGTGAACGCTCAGCAAATTTTGGAAGCATATGGGATGACCTTTGAAGATACGAAGCTCCAACGCCTCTCCTTTGCTGACTCTGCCAAAGCCATTCAGGACGGGCAATTGGATGCTGCCTTCCAAACGGCTGGTACGCCTACCGCAGCAATCACGGAGCTGGCAGCGACAACTGGTGTAAAAATCATTCCAATTGACGCGGACAAAATCGATGCAATCATCGCCAAATATCCTTACTACGTGAAAACAACAATCCCTGCCCATACGTACCAAACTGTTCCTGAAGAAGTGACAACCGTCTCCGTCAAATCGATGCTCTTGATTCGCTCCGATCTGAGTGAAGACCTCGTG
This sequence comes from Brevibacillus sp. HB2.2, assembly GCF_013284275.1. NCBI lineage: Bacteria > Bacillati > Bacillota > Bacilli > Caryophanales > Paenibacillaceae > Brevibacillus > Brevibacillus sp. HB2.2. The sequence goes on along the minus strand of NZ_JABSUV010000021.1, from coordinate 21,910 downwards.
TACAAAGTAACAAAGGCGATCTTTGAGAACAGCGACAAGCTCGGCCACGCCAAAGCCAAGGAAATCAAGCTGGAGAACGTGAAGAACGGCGTCAGCATCCCTGTTCACCCGGGGGCACAAAAGTACTTCGACGAAAAAGGCGTGAAGTAAAGCCAGATGGTTTTTATCCAGACGGTAACAAAAGGAAGAGGGCGGACGTTGTTCCGCCTTTTCTCCTTCTTTCTTCTCATCACTGTCTTTTATGTAGGCATCTCCACTCCGCTGTTTCCCGCTCTGGTTATCCGGGATACACAGTCAAATCAAGTAGTTTGGAGTGCCAACATACAGGATGAAACAGCCTTTGGCATTCGCTGGACTCATTCCATTCATCGCTCCACAATCGAGGAGCAATACCGGATTGTAGACGGTCAAATTATTTTGTCAGAGATGAGCTTTCACGACTACGGTATCGGCATGGAAAATGAATTGGCTCCTGGCGAGAAGCTGGTTCTGGCCGATGGTCGATTCCACATTCGCAATATGCAGCGGTCTTTTCCTGCCCTCCGGCTGTTTATCGGGCAAGTACGTGCTAATCATACGTTGCTTTTCGCTGGACAGGATATTCCGTTGAGCTTGATCGACAATCCGGGAGAAGCCATCACGATTCAGGCAGAAAAGCGATCCATTCTGAGCGAGTTAGGAGGTTACTAGATTGAGTACAACAACCAATATGAACCAGCAAGAGATGGATAAGCTGATCGCGCAATACGACAAAGAATCAGCCACACGCCAGCTCGCAGGTCCCATGAAGTGGATCTCTTTTGGTCTACTTGTCCTCTTCTCCCTGTACCAATTATCCAGCACACTTTTCTTCACGTTGCCTCCCCAGATTCACCGCCCGATCCACTTAGCCTTCGGGCTTGCGCTTGTCTATCTGTTATATGCAGGGACATCCAAAGGCAAGCATAACAAAATCGGGATCGTGAACATGATTCTCGCTCTGTTAGGTGTCTTCGTTTCACTCTATTGGGTCATTGACTACGAGGGACTCGTGACCCGAACGGGCAACTATACGTCGATGGATATGGTTGTCGGCGGTATCGCTGTCTTGCTTGTCCTCGAGGCTGCACGACGAGTCGTCGGAATTCCAATCGCTCTCATCGCCACCATTTTTCTTTTATACACCTACTTCGGACCTTACATGCCCGGCTTTTTGGAGCATCGGGGCAGTGATGTCGAGCGGATTATCGGACACAGTTACTACACGCTGGAGGGGATTCTCGGTACTCCGCTCGCCGTTTCCTCTACCTTTATCTTTTTGTTTGTGCTGTTTGGTGCGTTTCTCGAAAAAACAGGCGTCGGTGAGTATTTTAACGATTTGTCGCTGGTCATTGCTGGTAGACGTATCGGCGGTCCGGCGAAGGTAGCCGTTTTTTCCAGCGCCCTGCAAGGGACGATTAGCGGCAGCTCTGTTGCCAATGTCGTTACCTCTGGTGCCTTTACCATCCCGATGATGAAGCGGCTCGGCTATCGCTCCGAATTTGCCGCTGCGGTGGAAGCCTCGTCCTCTACCGGGGGACAAATCATGCCGCCTGTCATGGGAGCTGCTGCCTTTTTGATGGCGGAGTTCATCGGTGTTCCTTACTTGGAAATCGCCAAATCAGCGATCCTTCCTGCGATTTTATTTTTCGTAGGGATCTGGATTATGACGCATTTTGAAGCGAAGCGACTCGGATTGCGCGGACTCTCGAAGGAAGAACTGCCGAACAAAAAAGAAGTGTTGAAAAAAATGTACCTGCTCCTTCCCATCGTGATCATTATTACAGCCTTGATGATGAACATATCAGCCGAGCGCTCCGCGATTATCGGTATTGTCTCTACAATTGTCGTAGGAGCCTTCCGAAAAGAAACCCGCATGTCTATTGCTGATATTTTTGCAGCACTTGCCTCAGGTGCCAAAATGGCTCTTGGCGTCGTCGCTGCAACCGCGTGTGCCGGAATCATTGTCGGTACGATTACGTTGACAGGGATTGGGTTGAAGCTGGCAAATGGTCTGATTGATCTGGCTGGCGGTCAGCTTTTCCTTACGTTGTTCTTTACCATGATTGCATCGCTCATTTTGGGAATGGGAACGCCAACAACGGCGAACTACATTATCACTTCGACCATCGCGGCTCCAGCGCTCATTCAATTGGGCGTTCCTGCTATCGCGGCTCACATGTTTACCTTCTACTTCGGAATCGTCGCAGACATCACTCCGCCAGTTGCGCTTGCTGCCTTTGCTGCATCAGGCATTGCCAAGTCAAAGCCGATCCAGACAGGTGTAGAATCAACGCGTCTATCGATCGCCGCTTTTATGGCTCCCTATATTTTCGTCATCTCGCCAGCCTTGCTGCTCATTAATACCACCTTGCTGGAATCGATCTGGGTCATGCTGACATCTATAATTGGGATGATCGGTGTGGGAGCAGGATTGATCGGGTACTGGATGTCCAAGCTAAACGTACTGGAGCGAATCCTGGCCATTGCGGGTGGCGTGCTCGCGGTCATCCCCGGAATTGAAACGGATATCGCCGGAATTATTTTGATCGCACTCGTATATTCCCTGTCGTATTACAAAGCCCGTAAGCAAAAGCAATCTGTACAAGCGACACTGTAAAAAAACCAAAAACCCTCCCAAGCATTCGTTTCCTGTTTTCAGGAAGCTTTTTTGCCCAGGAGGGTTTTCTTCATTTATTCTTCTTGTTCGCTTTGAATGATTTTGGTCCAGCCGTCTACTTGCTCCACGCGACGTTCCTTCATCAGCTTGCCGAGTGCTCGCTTGAAGCTGGACTTGCTCATTTGGAATTTTTCTCGGATGACATCCGCTTCTGTCGAATCAGTATAAGGCATAGCCCCGTCACGATTGATCAAATAGCGCAGCAGCTTGTCCGCATCTTCGCCATACTGTACTTCCTTGCGCTCTTTCATGGAACCGTTCAGACGACCATCCTCACGTACAAAGCTAATGCGGCAGCGCACCGTTTGTCCGAGGCGCAGACGCCCCACCATTTCATCACGATGAATGAAAAGGATATGCTCGTCCTCCGTCAACAGGAATGCACCTGCTTGAATCACTTTGTAGACCGTACCCTCGACAGATTTGTTTTTCATACTTTCATCTGCCATTGCTGCGATCTTGACGATTTCGTTTTCCGTGACCGGCTTTGCCAAGAGTCTGCCGAGCTTGTCTTGTTTCAGCGCTACCAGCATTTGATCCTTGGGACGCGGCCATTCATCGCTATGCTTGGGCAGGTCATCGATGAATAAGAGCAGGTCCTTGTTAATGCCGTTGTCCAGGAAAACACCCATGCGCGGAGAAATGTCCACTACTTCTAGCCAGCCGTATTCACCCATGCCGACATGAGGCATATCCATGGTTGCAGCCAATCGGTTCTCGTGATCATGGTACAAAAACACTTCAACCTCATCATCGATATGTAAACGCTCGTGCGCTTCATTGGCATGGAGAAACACTTCGTCTTTGCCATCGCTCAAGAAATAGCCGATTTCCGTTTTACGCGCTACCGTCATGGTAAGCGTCATCCCTGCCGCCAAATTGCCGTTCTGAATGATTTGGGGCTCACGCTTTTCACGCATTTGTCTTTTGTACATATGTATTTTTTCCTCGCTCTCTACCTTTGTGCACACTAACTATACCCATCTCCCGCAAGAAAATACCACAACTTTTTTCTAACAAAATAACGATGCCCAACGAAATAGGCAAGTCTTCCATTCACGGACATACATATGACAGTAAGACTGGCTTGGCCCTACTTTTTCACGACTGGAGTGACTCTTGCCTATGCTGTTGTTGCTTGAACATATTTTTCTAGGCATTGTACAAGGCTTGACTGAATTTTTACCGATATCCAGCACGGGTCATCTCGTTTTGTTTCGCAAAATGTTTGGTATGCAGGAGGTCGGCCTTTTATTTGACACGATGCTTCATTTCGGTACGCTGATCGCTGTCGTTATCGTCTTTTGGCCACAGGTTCGTTTTATCATCATGAATCCGATGAGCAAGCTGACAAAGCTATTAGTCGTAGGTACGATACCTACAGCAGTGATCGGACTCGCCTTTGAAGATTATTTTGAAGAAATCTCGCAGACGGGCATTACGATCGGGTGGGAATTTCTTGCGACAGGCGCGATCCTCTGGGCGGTGGAATCCATGCGTCGTGGAAATCGGAGATTCGAGGAAATCAACTACACGGACGCCCTCATCATCGGGACACTGCAAGGTGCTGCGATCCTGCCTGCTATTTCCCGCTCAGGACTGACGATTGCCGGCGCTCTCCTACGCGGGATCGACCGTGCTGACGCTGCGCGCTTTTCGTTTTTAATATCCTTGCCAGCGATTCTGGGTGCTTGTGTCTTGCAAACAGCCAAGCTCGTAGAAACACCGCTCGAAACAGCCTTATTGATCCCGATGCTCGTGGGCACCATGTTTGCCGGACTTGCTGGATATGTTGCCATTCGCTGGATGCTTACGATTATCAGTACAGGCTCGATGAAGGGCTTCGCCATCTACGTCTGGGTATTAGGTGGGTTCATTTTACTCATGCAGCTCTTGGGCTGGTAATGCAAAAAAAGCCGGCTGCTTGCTCGCCGGCTTTCATCTGCTTTCTTCCTTGTCTGGATAACGGCTGGCAATTAATTTGCCTACCAATAAAATAACGCCGTAGAACGCTGTTGCCAAAAGCGAGGTAGCCAGCCACGTCGCCGTCCCCAGCACCAGATAGAGCGCGGCATGAGCAACAAAGATACCCACCAGCCACACCATAATGTTCATTCGATTAAAAAATGTCATCAAACTACGCAATCACCTTGCACCTCCACCATTCCATTTACTACTGTTATAGCCGATGGAACGGTGTTTTATCCCCTTACAGCTCTCCAAGATCAGGATGAGGCACTATAACTGCAAAGCCTGCTCGCTCCAAAATTTCTGCCAGTACCGAAAGAGGCGTGTCGGCAACCTCTCTGTACATTTTCGGCGTATGCAGATGGATTGCATCAGGAAAATCTTCACTTAAATGCGTTCGCAATTTTTTCCCGCTGTCGTCTTCATCAGTAAATAGGTATATCTCATCTGCATCTGCTGCTTCCGTTTGAGCGAGCAGCTTCTCCCCTTTTTCCAAGCTGTAGGAACCGTTTGTACAAAGAATCGTGACAGGCTCAGCCAGCACCCGAAGCAAACGTTCTTTGTCTGTCTTCCCCTCCACGATCATGACACACCCTGCCATCCGCTCCCATCCTCCCTGACGCACCCTTTTTATTTAGTATACCTCAACTGCCGTCTAGGAAAATGAGGATGACTACTCCCCCGCGAAACAAGACATCTTAAGTAAGCATCCATTAGCAAATAGGGGGTAGTAATATGTCCAAATTCAAAAGCGCCAAAAACCTGAATCAAAAAGGATTAGCCGTAGCAGGGCTAACCAGCAGTACCGTTGCAGATGATACGCATACCGAAGACAACCAAGGCGCTTCCTATCAGCACCAACACAACAACGAAAACATAAAGAATCAAAAATAAAAGGAATGAAATGGTTGCCTGGATAGCGTTTCCTTAGTAAGATAGTTTTATGAATATTGAACAACTTGAACTCACCGAAAAACGAATCAAGATTTTTAAAGCGTTGGCAGATGAGACAAGGCTAGCCATTTTAAAGGCCTTATATCATTCCAGCAACGAGCTAAGTTGTACAGAAGTGGGCTTTACCTGCGATACTTCCAAGTCCAATGCCTCCTATCATTTCAAGACACTTCGAGAGGCAGGACTAATCAAAGTCAGAAAGGAGGGGCAAACACGGTACATGCGCATTTATAAAGAGACATTTGATCAAATTCTGCCTGGCTTTTTAGATACCTTATAATTGGTATCCTTTTTTTGCTCGTTAGTTTAAAAGTTATTTAACTATAGAATTATAAAACAAAGAGGAGAGTTTTTTATGGAGCGCCTATTTTTGATGATCTTTTTCTTCACCATGTTTTTGATCGGTACGAATACATTTATCATTAGCCCACTGCTGCCAACCTTGCGAGAGCTATATCACGTATCCACTAATCAGGCAGCTTGGTTGATCGGAACCTATGCTCTCGGATTTGCTTTAGCTGCTTTAATCGCCGGCCCGCTATCTGATAATCGAAATAGGAAACATGTGATGGCAGTTGGTATGCTCGGATTTGCCCTATCCACACTTGCATGCGCCTTTGCACCTAGTTTCACCGCGATGCTTTTCTTTCGCTTTCTTGCCGGGATCTGTTCAGCCTTTATCGGTCCGCAGGTGTGGGCCGCCATTCCTGTTTTGTTTCCCCCTGCTCGTATCGGTAAAGCAATGGGGGTTGTCATGGCAGGTCTTTCGGTTTCCCAAGTGATCGGTGTGCCTATCGGCAGTTTTCTGTCAGCTTATCATTGGTCGTTTCCTTTTTTGGCTGTAGGAATTGCTTCTCTCGGAGCTTTTGTACTCATCATCCGAAAACTTCCTGATCTATTACCTCTTACCTCCATTGCCGGACTTGGAACCACCAACGCTATTTTTGCACGTTACAAGGATCTGTTGCGACTGCCGCAAGCTTCACGCAGCTTTATCGGCTATTTCGTTTTCATGACGGGTGTCTATGCAGTCTTTTCATTCTATGGCGTATGGCTTTCCGATCAATATCAGCAATCTGTTACTGAAATTGGCTTGATCACTTTAGTTATCGGGCTTGGCAACACCGTTGGTAGCTTACTCAGCGGTTGGTTACTCGAGCGTTGGAAGAGAAGTACGATTTTGACCGTTGGGTTTCTGGGCAGCGCCCTGCTCTATCTTGTTTTGCCTTTTATACCGGGAGTCGGCCTTTTGCAGGTTGTCCTTTTCTTCATGTACTGCTTCGGCGGTGTACTCGTGCCTGTCCTGATGGGTTACTTGCAATCATTGTCCGACACCTCGCGCGGTACCATATCGAGCTTGGCTAACGCTTGCATGTACATAGGAACTTTCATTGCCTCTTCTTTCGCAGGCAGTTTGTATTCGATTTTTGGTTTCGTGGGGGTCAGCACCTTCGCCACCTTCACTTTTCTGATCGCCTATTTTCTCTTCGTTTGGAGGACAGGTAAATTACATGTAACCGCACAAGCTTGAGTCCTTTACTTTCCCTCTCCGCCTTGCTACGCTATGGTCAAATTCATTTTATCGCAGTCAGCAGAACGGAGAGGGTTAGATGGATTCGCCTTCATCTTTGTGGAAAAATGGGTCGTTTCTCAAGCTATGGCTAGCGCAATTGATGGCCAACATTGGAGATCAGTGCTACAGCTTTGCCTTGCTCTGGTATTTGCTTCAAGCAACGAAATCAGGGACGGTGCTCAGTCTCCTCTCCATTCCGGAGATGGTTGCCGGCCTGCTGTTTTTCCTCATTAGTGGCGTACTTGCGGACCGATACAGTCCACGCCTCCTTATGGTTGTGGCTGTCCTCTCACGAATTGCCGTGGTGATCGTCGTTGGCTTCCTTACAGTGATGGGAATCGAGCAGTTTTCGTATTTTCTTATAGCCCAATTTGGGTTAGGATTGTTCTCCAGTCTGTTCCAACCAGCCCGGACTGTGGCGATCAAATCAGCAGTTCCCGTGGATCAGCTAGGACAGGCAAACGCCATTTTGGATACAACCATGCGAACAGTCCGAATTATTGCGCCAATGACAATCGGGCTTGTCGCCTCTTTCTTGCCACTTTCCACCTTGTTTTTTATCAACGCAGGCAGTTATCTCATCTCGGTATTCTTTCTTCAAGCACTTCGCCTCTCTAAGACCGATCATTTCCCTGTCAAAATGACACCTCGCCAGTACATCCGTGATATTACCTCAGGGGTACAAGAATTGAAGCGAAATCGAATATTACTGTTGGTCCTCCTCTTTGGCAACATGGGTTTTCTCATTTGGCAGGTCACGTATACGGTGGGCTACCCCTTTTTAGCCGAACGCATGCAACAAGGCAACGGAAGTATATTAGCCATCCTGTTTGGTTTTTATGGAATCGGAAATTTGCTGGGGAGTCTGTACATGACCCGGACGAGTTCTACTCGCTATTTGTTTCTCATTTTAATCGGGTGGTCTTTTCAGGCATGCGGGTCCTTTTTACTCATGATGGGAGGGAGTGCTTCCTGGACCGCTTTCCTCGGAGCTGCCGTCTCAGGAATAGGGGGACCGCTCATCGGCATTCCTACCGTGACTGCGATTCAAATGAAAGCATCCAGCAACAGTACAGGCAAGATATTCGCAATCAATTTGCTTGTGCTCACCTTCTTTTCGACGTTGTCCAGCAGCCTCGGTGCAATCTGGATGGGCAAATGGCCCGTCGAGCAGCTTTTCCTCGTCAGTGGACTATTCCTCGCTGCCATGAGCTTCACTGGCTTCCTAATTGAAAAACGAGCATCAACCGAACAACACCAATCCTCCTCTGTTTAAGTAACTTTTTACTACCAAAAAAGCCGGTTTTTCCTCCTTCAAGGAATCACCGGCTTTTTCCGTACGGATTTAAGGCATTTCAACTGGCTGTTGTTGTGTTACACAATGAATCATCCCGCCATGTTTATAAAGCTCTCTTACATCAATGCCAATCACTTTACGATCTGGGTAGAGTTTTTGGATGATATCGTTTGCGACCTTGTCATTCGGATCATTATAATTCGGAACTAATACAACGGTATTCCCAATATAAAAATTGAGATAGGAACCTTTGTATCCTAAGTCCTTTCCATTCTTTAAAACGACATTGTGTTTCGTTATTGGTAAATACTTATACTGATACGATTTTCCAAAAGCATTCTTTGCACGCAGTAATGTTTTTCTATCCTTATTCGGGACACCCCATTCTTCCAAATCATTTTCATTCATCGTAATGATGGTTAACTGATCATAGAATTTAGCAAAACCATCAATGTGAAAATCTGTAATGTCCTGGCCAGGCACACCATCTAACCAAATAAAGTTCGTAGCACCAAGATACTCTTTTATATATTCTTCAACGTCTGCTTCTGAAAATTGGGGATTTCTATTCTTATTCGTAACAGCACTGCGTGTCGATAAAAATGTACCATTCCCATCCAGTTCAAATGCTCCACCTTCAAGCACAAGATCATTCAAATCAATTCGTTCCATTCCTGATTGCTTGCTTAGCTTGCTTGAAAGTAATGCATCTTTTTTATACGGCGTTTTCTTCCCCCATCCATTAAATCCCCAGTCCATCATTTTCAAGTTCTTATCCTTGTCGTATACAAAGATCGGTGCAGTGTCTCTTGCCCATACATCGTCCGTAGGCGCAATGTAGAAGTCAATTTTGTCCATATGGATACCTTCCTCGTACAGAAGATCATAAATATAGTCCTTTTCGTATTGATCATAGGCGACAATATGGACATTTTCCCCTTTACTTAAGGCATCTGTCATCTCGATCCAAATGGACTCAACCTCTTCTTGATAACCTTTCCCATACGTAAAGTTATGCGGCCATAGTAACCACGTACCTTCATGCTTGCTTTTTTCATCTGGTATGGTGTACTTGCCTACGAATTGTTTTTCCACACCTTGATTCTCCTCCGCTTTACTTGGCATACACCCTATTAAAATCCCGGCCGTTAATACAACCCCTGAGCACAGTACCATGAACTTATTCAATTTCATCATCCCCTCATGTCCTAGAAGCTTTCTTGCAGAAGTAGAATAAGCTTTGACATAGTGTCAAGGTCAAGCAGTTACTATTTGGCTTTCTTCATGACCGGAAAGGAGATTTGCGTCACATATTCTTCGACAGGACAGTCACATTCTGTGCCTTTCAAGTAGGTTTCGTAAGGCGGACCTTCCAAGCAGTAGCCGTTGCTATCTGTCCACTCTTCAAGTGCCATATGGGCGTATCCGATATCGTCATAACTTCCGAAATGCAAAGTAGTCGCAACAAACTGTTCGGGAAGTTGTTTAATTTGCCATTCGTTTGATGAATCAACGCCATCTCCATTTAGGATCGGGATCATCAACTCCATATTGCTGTGGTCAGGGGTGAATTCTTCATCGAAAAACACAACAGACGGAGCGCCCAGTAGCTGAACTTGATTTTCTTCCGCCTTTGCGTACATAAAATCAATGGACTTGTCCATATCTGCAATACGAATCTGTAATCTTTGACTGATGACACTTACTTCGTTTCTCATTCCCAACAATATATCGTACGATCTTCTTTCCCCACGAATGATATCCGCTTTTTTTTCAATCATCTCTTGCATTTCTGTAATGATTTGTCTATATCGATTCATCTCATTGGATAATTCATTTATTTTCGAGTGGATCAATCCAATAAATAATTTCCTATCTGAAGTCTGAAGGATCGCTTTAATCTCTGGCAGGGAAAATCTGTATTCTTTCAGCTTCTTGATCAATAAGGCTGTTTCTAATTGACTCTTTTCATAGTATCTGTACCCATTTGTTGTATCTACATGTACGGGCTTCAAAAGTTCTTCCTTGTCATAATGTCGCAACATGCGCGGACTCATTTTGCAAAGCTGAGAAAATCTGCTAATTGTGTACATATTTCTCCCTTACCTTCTGTGATGGTATCAGAGGTAATTATATCATTCCGTATCGAAGTCCTCCCGATGCCTTCAATCGATGTTTTCTCATTATTTGCAAAAAAACAATTGCATCCGAAATTTTCATGTCATATAATCTGACATAAATAAATCGGTGTCAGGTTATATGACACAGAAAAGAGGTGGATGGATGGAACCTACTGTCGCAAGTCTCTCGTCTGCCATTGACGCCACATGGGTCATGGTCTCGGCCATTCTGGTCATTCTCATGCAGGTTGGATTCGCCCTGCTGGAAGCCGGTTCTACTCGCATGAAAAACGCCGGTCACGTCGCAGGCAAAACGGTCCTTACCTTCGGCATCTGCTCGATTGCTTTTTGGGCGTTCGGCTTTGGGCTGACCTTTGGAGATGGGAACTCTTTCATCGGACTTTCCGGATTCTTTTTTGACGGCATGCAAAAAGACGTTTTCTCCGCTTTTTCCGCTGCAACTGTACCTATCTCGATTCTCTTCCTCTTTCAGCTCGCTTTTGCAGCCGTTTCACTCGCGATCGCCTGGGGCGGTTTTGCTGAACGCGCCAAGCTGTCCATTTATTTTCTGTTCAGTGTACTGTTTACCGTCCTCATCTACCCTGTCGTCGGTCACTGGGTATGGGGCGGAGGTTGGTTGGCACAGCTCGGGATGCAAGACTTCGCTGGTTCTACGGTTGTCCATCTCCAAGGCGCCATCGTCGCACTCGTCGCCACTATCCTTTTGAAACCTCGCATCGGAAAATACAATCGCGACGGCAGCTCCAATCTGATTCCTGGTCACAACCAAGTCTACTCTGTCCTAGGTGTCCTGTTTCTGTGGATCGGCTGGTTCGGCTTTAATGCTGGCTCTACGCTCGGTAGCACATCTGGATTTTTCGGCTATATCGCCGTCACTACCAATCTCGCTACCGCAGCGGGCGCTGTAGCCGCTCTTGCTATCTCCTGGATCGTCATGGGGAAAGCAGATATTCCAAGCATGCTCAACGGCGTCCTCGCAGCTCTCGTCGCGATTACAGCATCCTGTGCCTTCGTCGATCCGTGGGCAGCTGTCGTGATTGGTTCCGTGTCAGGTATTCTAACATTTTATACATCTATTTGGTTTGACCGCATGGGGATTGATGATCCTGTCTTCGCTTTTTCCGTACATGGGGTGGCTGGTATATGGGGAACATTGTCCACGGGCTTATTCGCTACCCCGGAGCTTGTCGAAAAGGTCGGCGTAGGCAGTCCTGGGCTGTTTTATGGCGGCGGTCTGCATCAGCTAGGGGTTCAGGCGTTGGGCTTGGCTGGCTCTGCGCTCTACGTTTTCGTAGTAGCCTTCATCATTTTGTATGTGTTAAAAGTAACTATTGGCCTGCGAGTCACTGAAGAGGAAGAGGTGATTGGTCTTGACCTTAGCGAACATGGGGGATACGGCTATCCCGAACTGCTCCAGCCTGAACGCGCACGACCGACTGGATCTACTCAAAGCAGCACCTCTCACTCTCTCACCTGAACAAGTGGAAAAAATACGGAATATTGACTCCTTTGACGAGCTGGCCTTATTGCGACGCGAATTGTTGGACCCTTCTCCGTTACGTTCATTAAATCGCGCAGGGGAATTGGCCCCCTTTTCTATCGTCGTCAATCTGATTCATGATAATCTCATCCGACAAGGGGTGCTCCTCGCTGTGAACGACCTTGCCAAAAGAGGCTTGGGTACCCCTCCCGTCCCCTTTGCCTTTCTGCAATTCGGCAGTGGCGGCCGATCAGAGCAAGCACTCATCAGCGATCAGGATAACGGTCTCGTCTATCAACTGCCAGATCATCTGGGCGAACAAGAAAAAGAGAAGATACATGGCTACTTTCAATTGCTAGGGGCGACGATCGTTGCTGGTTTGGAGGTAGCTGGCTATCCTCCCTGCCAAGGGAATGTCACTTGCCTCTCCCCAAAATGGCGAGGCAGCACCGAACAATGGCTGGACCAAATTGACAGATGGGTCTCTCACCCCATCTGGGAAAACGCCCGTTATTTACTACTAGCAAGTGATGTGCGTGTCCTATGGGGTGAATCGGCTATTTTTACTCCCGTCCATGACCGTTTCCGTCAATTGCTTGCAGGAAACGTCTTCTTGCTGAATCGACTGGTGAGCAATACGTTGCATTATCGGGTCCCGCTCGGAATCTTCGGCAGAGTTTTACCTGAAGTCCATGGTCGCTTCCGCGGCGCCATCAATGTGAAGTATGGCATCTATTTGCCACTGGTGAATTGCGTACGGCATTTTGCCTTGGCGAATGGAATCTTTGCTAGTTCTACTTTGGAACGCTTAGATCTACTTGGCGAAAAAGGCGTCTGGAGCAAAAGCTTTTGTGACGAGGTAGCCGCGTACTTCCGTCAAGTTCAAGGTCTGCGACTGATCGCTCCCCTCCATTGGGAAGATGGACAATACACAAGCAATAGCTATATCAAACTAGGGGAGCTTTCTCCTGACACCCAAGTGATGGTGCGACAATCGATGAAGCTAGCGATCCGCCTGCAAAAAATGACAGAAAAGCTCCCGTCCATTTTTGGGGGATAGGAGGAGATTGCGTGGCAAAATGGGACTTATTCGCTCGCATTTGGCATATGAACCGTGACATGCCGGAGATTGCAGATGATAAACAACACATCGCCTATTTACGTTCCATCTCCAAAGTGAATAAACAGGTCGATTCCAGTGCCGATATTCCTCTACACGATCTGGAGGTTGTCGTCATCGATCTGGAAACAACCGGTTTTTATCCCGATCACGGGGACGCGATTATCTCGATGGGAGCAGTCGCCATGAGAGGAGAACACCTCCTCCTCGGCGATTCTTTTTATACGTTGGTCAATCCCGGACGGGCGATTCCTCCACACATCCGCTCTCTCACCGGGATTACCGATGATATGGTTGCCGATGCTCCTCCGCTATTAGAGGCTTTGTCCCGTTTTTTTCAATACGTTGGAGATCGGCCGCTCGTCGCCCATCACTCTCGCCATGAGCGTGAATTTTTGCGATCTGGACTTTGGAAAACGAGTCGTCGTCCGTTTACCCACCGCATGCTGGATACAATGCTGCTCATTCGATTGTTGAGTAATCCGATTGGCAACGGCTCGCTGGACGCCCTCTGTGCGGCCCACGACATCCCGATCTCACGCAGGCATCACGCTTACTGTGACGCTGTTGCCGCTGGAACGCTCTGGGCGAAGTATTTGGTAAAAGCACAATCCCAGGGATTTACAAACCTTCGGCAGGTTTACGAAGCCGCACGCTAGAATTTGTTCGAATCGTTCAATAAGTCCTACTAACCAACATGAGGAGAAAATATTATGCTACAGATCAGAGACGCAGTTCTGAGTGACCTGCCCGCTATGCTCGGTATTTACAACTACGCAGTGGAAAATCTAGTTGCGACCTTTGATTTGGAGCCACAGACCTTGGCCCAGCGCGAAGTGTGGTTTCACAAGCACGGTGGCAGACATCCGATCATCGTCGCCGAATACGAAGGGAAAGTGATCGGATATTGCAGTCTGTCCGTATTCCGTGAGAAGCCCGCCTATCAAAAATCAACGGAACTGTCTATTTACATCGCCGCTGATCAAAGTGGGAAAGGTGTCGGCACTACCTTGATGAGTGCGATTCTGAAGCGCGCCAGACAACTCGAATACCACACGATCGTGAGCGGAATCGTAGGTGGCAATGACGCCAGCGTGAAGCTGCACGAGAAATTCGGTTTTACATTGGCAGGGAGGTTTCAAGAGGTGGGATTCAAGTTCGGAGAGTGGCACGATGTTCATTTTTATCAATGGATGGTCAAGTAACAAAATACGAAAAGCCGACACCCCTTTCCACAAGGAAGTGTCGGCTTATTTGTTTTTGTAAGAAGCGAATCCCTAAAAGTGGCACATCTTAAGCCAGGGTCTAATCCCTTAGCCCTTATGATATTAGTGTAACCGACGGATGATTATAAGTCTATATCTTTTTGAAAATTTGCACTAAAGTGGGTGTACCTGGCCAGGGAATCAAAAATAGGAGGTAACCCTGCTGTGCAATGGCTGTCATGGGATCTGAACCTGAAGACCAGATTGATCGGCGAGACCCTTTTCAACCTATTATTTTGGATGTACTTTCCCTTTCTTACCCTCCACTTTAGTGATACCTTTGGCAAAAATGTTGCCGGGTTACTCATGACAGTGCCACCGATTATGAGTATGATCGGCAATCTTTTTGGCGGCTATTTGGCTGATCGATTTGGTCGTCGATATGTCATGCTGTCAGGAGCGTTTTTGCAGGCGGGCATGTTTGTCCTGTTTGCCTTCTCCCTCTCTTCTTGGATCGATTATCTTGCGTTTATTGGAATCGGGATTGGCAAAGCGGTATACAGCCCGGCGAGTTCTGCGATGGTCGCTGATCTCACCTCCGAAAAAGACAGACGCAGAGTCTTCGCTACCTTCGTTACAGCCATGAACATCGGCGCTGTATTGGGACCCGCTCTAGGGGCTATCTTTTTCTTCCAATACCGCAGTGAGCTGCTGTGGACTTGTGCGCTTGTCACTTTTTTGTATTCGATTGCGATCTGGTTCAATGTGAGAGAAACACTGCCACAGTCCGTAAAAAGCTCTGTCGCCTCTATCCATTTCCCTTCCGTTATGAAGGAGCAATGGCAGAGCTACGCCGTCATTCTACGCGACAAAGCTTTTGCTATCTATATTTTCGCGGGCATGCTAATAACGATCGCAATCGTACAGCTCGATTTATTTTTGGCGGTCTATGTAAAAGAGTTTGTCCCAGCGCAGACACTTCTTACGTGGAATGCCTGGTCGCTCTCGCTTAGCAGTACGGAGATTTTCGGATGGATGCTGGGAATAAGTGGCCTTCTATTTGTTCTGTGCGCTCTGCCAGTTACCAAATGGTTTGAGAACTGGAGCGACCGGAATATCTTCCTCTTGTCCTCCTTGCTATTTGGCATGGGCATGTTTTTGGTGGGTTTCACGACGAATGCCTGGCTGTTGTTCGGATGCGTGGTTTTCTTTACTGTAGGGGAAGTGATGCGAACTCCGGTCGAGCAGAGCTTCATCAGCAAATACGCACCAGAACATGCACGGGGACAGTACATGGGTGCCGCTAACCTGCAGTACTCCCTTGGTCGCTTCCTCGCTCCCGTGACCGTCATTCTTTCGGAGTGGATCATGCCGATTGGTGTTTTTGGATTTATCTTGTTCTGCTCCCTGTTGAGTGCCATTCTTTATGTGAAGCTATTCCAGATCGTTCAGATGCGCGAGTCCTCTCATTCCAGCTAAACGACAACAAAAAACGAAAAGTGGTTGCGCAGCCATAACTTCCTGCCAACCACTTTTTCATTTTCAGCATCATAATTTTTTCGGAGCTTCTAATTTCACAGGGTCAACCATTACTTTTATTTGTGCTGACGTTCCTTCGATCGTTACTTTCACATCGGAAACAACCATTTCTTTTGGCGTTTTTGCAATGTTGGTAACCGCAACGAATTGATCCAGCTCTGGAGTCCAGGTAAGTCCAGTAGCTTGAATCATCGCCTTCACCGTATGAACGTCAGGAACCCCTTCATACATGATACCGTCTATTGTTTTTTGATCACCGCTCAGCATAACACTTACCCATATCGCTTTTTCGTTTGCCGCATTTTCTTGTTTTGGATAATAAAAGCGGTAGTAATTCGTTTGCTTGTCCAACTCAAGCTGAAAAGGAAGAGTATGAATTCCTTTCACAGCTAAATCTTCTTTGATTTTGTTGTACTGACTCAGGTACGTTTCTGTTGTCATCTGTTTAAATGAGGAAGCAGAATGGGAGATGCTCGTTTCAATTGCAGTTGTTTGGTTAGACATTCCGAGCATGGCAAGACCAGCGACTACGACAATGGCTACTACAGCGATGGAGACTGCAACCTTTTTCATGATGCGCTTCCTTCTGCCGAAGCCGCATCGATTTCCTTCGCCCCTGTCATCTCCAACAATGCTTCATAAGAGACGGGTAAAAGCGATTCTGCTATACCAGCCGCCGTATAAACCATCGGGAAACGCTTCAAGGAGCGATCCACATAGACAGGTACTTCTTCCTGCAAAGCAAACGGACAAACTGCTCCGACACGGAAGCCTGTCATTTTTTCTACCTCTTCCGGCGTAGCCATCTTTGGCTTTCCTTGTCCAAATGCTGCCTTCACTTGCTTAGGATGGACACGTACATCGCCTGCTGCCACAAACAAGGCGAACTGCTCATCTACCCGAAACAAGATCGACTTTGCGATTTGGCCGATCTCGACACCTAATGCCTGTGCTGCCACTTCCGACGTAGGCAACGGCTGTTCAAACAAAATTGGCTCGATACTCGAATCATAGCGTTGTACATAGCTGCGAACCTTTTCTAAAGGGCTAGCGATCATTCCCCATCACTCTCCATCTCCACTAAAAAAACGTCATCGCCTTGTGACACACTGCCTGTCGTGACAACTGAAGCATAAACGCCGAAGTGATTGTTGTGACGCTTGACGCATGCCTTCAATACGGCAGGGGTCATCGCCAACGTTTCCGGGTCGATATTGACATATACACAGCGCTCGCAGTGCTTGTTGACTTGCAAGGTCACATCATTGATTTTGATCTGCTTGCCCAGCCATTTGTCTTCGGCGAACGGCTCATCATCCTCCAGGACAACAACCAAATTCCCCCGAAAGCGTCGTGGATCCACCTGTTCTGCGTCAATCTGTCGAGCAATCTCTCGAAGAGATGCATCCGTGACCAGCAGAATGTGATCTTCCCAGTTCACGCCGCCTTCATGCGGACTACTAATCATTGGCGTAACGGAGCGCTTCGCCGTCTCGGCGACATGGGCAAATAAAGCATCATCCCACGTATGTACACTGCCGTCTCGGGCTTCAATCCGAATCGGCGGGTACGCTTCTTTTCCTGTCCCTTCGCTCATGCTGGCATGATACCCGATTAAAGCGGGCACAACATCCGCACTGAGATACTTACCTTGACGAGCATTATCCAAAAAATAATAGGCACGGTCTCCATACAAGCCAAATTCATCGACCGTACTTGATGATAGCTCTTCCCCTCGCATCCCTTTGACAGGATGACGGAAAATGGTCTGCAGTTTTCCTACTTTTTTCATTTGGTTCCCCTCCCCAACGCTTTCTCTATCCGGATATAAACGAATTGCGAACCCGCCCCCAAAACGTCAGTCGCTTGTAGCGAGCGAATTTCACTTTGTCAGGTCCCACTCGGCAACGAATGGAACACACATCTTTCCACACTGCCTGCTCGCGGTCCAAGCCGATCATAATCTCAGGATTCATGACGATGAGCTCTACTTCATGATGCTTCGGCAATACGAGCGAGCTGTTGATCGTCCGATACGCTTGATTATTGATCGAAGCGATCTCGGACAACTGAATCGCCTCAATAGACGGATGAACAATCGCTCCATCCACCGCCTTGTTGTAGGCTGTACTTCCTGACGGTGATGAAACGATCAAGCCGTCACCGCGAAACGTCTCCAGCTCATCGCCATTTATATAGACGCATGTCACCAAGGTAGACAAATTCGCGTTGCGCAAAACCATTTCATTCAACGCCCACTTTTCATACTGCTTGCCATCTCTTGTGCTAATCCTGCATTGGACCGTCGGGTATTCCGCGATCAGAGGCTCATCGTTCATCAGACGCTCAACAAATTCGTCCAGCTCCTCGGGACGCCAGTCCGCATAGAAGCCGAGATGTCCCGTATGCATCCCCACATAAGACGGCTCGATTCCATATTGATGGACGGCTTCCAAAAGTGTCCCGTCTCCCCCGATGGACAACACCATATCCGGTTGCTCACCTGGTCCCTTCACAAAGGTAAACAGGCTATTTGCTGCATGCAGCTTTTCTTTTAATGCTTGTTCCACTTCTCGTGTATAATCGTCATTTCGCAGTACAGTCGCAATCTTCATGCTGGTTTGCCCTCACTTTTATCCTTACAAGCGGTCATGTACGCTCTGTTGTTTGTCTTCACTATACCATAGGAAAAATCGACTTGCATAAAATCCCACTTGTCACCAGTGGTCACTCTGAAAAGACTGCATGCGATACTGAGATAAACGCCTCTCTGTAGCCGGTGATATTTCCTGAGGAAGTTCATCCCAAGCGAAAAAGCGCAATTCCGCTACTTCTTTGTCATCCTTATGCAATTCTTGGCCAGGTGTGAGGTCGACATGATACAAGGCAATGTGGTCTCGTTTTCCTTCCCGCTCACTGTAAAACAGATGGCAGAGGGTAAGTACGTCTGCTCGTATCCCGCACTCCTCCCACAACTCCCTGCGAGCAGCTTCCCCAAACGACTCTCCTCGCTCTACCCCTCCCCCCGGCAAATACCAGCCATGGACATACGTATGCCGAATTAACAAAACTCCCTTTTCTTTATCCGTTACAATGACACGGACACCCAAGGTGAGAGGCTTGCGGATTTTCCAATACCATTTCGCCACTGCATGGTACCAGGCCATATTTCCACCTCACTTTTTCCATGTGCTACCATTCTTTAGTCACCTATATTTTCCCTGCCATGAACAAGAAAAAACAGGCCTATCGGCGGCCTGTCTCACGCGAGGCGATTCTCCAGCTCTTTGACAACCGCCTCTGCTTTTCGAATCCATCTCGAATCAATCTGTGCGTCTTTGTCTACCGGCTCTTGAAATTGATTCATCAAACCCGAAGCGAGCGCCTCCGTGTAGCCGATATCTTCTTCTACCCCAGTCTGGTACACATGCCGGATCACAAACGGTCGCCCCAGTTCCAGCCATGCATCCGGGCTATCGAGCTCGCCTTGCAATACTTTTACAGGCAAGCGCAAATAGACCATGTTTTTATCATCCAGCGCCCGGTCGAAGTACCCTTGCTCATAATCCCAATTGGATAATGTAAAATGCGGCTGAAGCGCTTCACGAAAATAGCCAAATGTCGCACGCGTGCCTGGCAAGCTGCTGTTTATTTGTTGCATCGTCAATCCCTGCCTTTGTTTATTCTATGAGAAACGTCCACCTTTTGTTCGTAGTGTGTGACAAAAGGCCAGGTTGTACTCTCACATCTACAAAAAGC
The DNA here is from genome assembly GCF_013284275.1 of Brevibacillus sp. HB2.2. Taxonomy (NCBI): domain Bacteria; kingdom Bacillati; phylum Bacillota; class Bacilli; order Caryophanales; family Paenibacillaceae; genus Brevibacillus; species Brevibacillus sp. HB2.2. Next base: position 2,176 of record NZ_JABSUV010000021.1, on the reverse strand, counting down.
AGCAAGCCTCTTAAGCCCTGATGGCCTTGAGAGGCTTGTAAGTTCCCCACCATTAAATCAAGACAATTGTCAGGAGTGTAAAGAGTGCCAATGGAATGATTCTACGTCCGTTCCGGCATCTTCTACGTCTTCTCCCTTGGACTTTTGGCAAAACATATGGCGGTGGGGGGGGTGGTGGTGGCGGACAAAAAAACGGCGGATACGGCGAGAATGGTGGAAATGGCGATAGATTTTGCTCCCACGGACTTACTTGCGGTTTCTGCTCGCTATACGGACTGACTTGGGGAGCGGGACGGTTACTGCTGCTATACGGGCTGACTTGGGGGGCGGGACGATTGCTGCTGCTAAACGGGCTGACCCGTGAGTTGTTGGAACTGCCGAAAGGGCTTACCTGACTGTATGGATTGAACTCATCGCCATAGGGACTTACCTGCGGAAAGTACGGATTGCCTCCATAAGGACTAAGATCGCCATAGGGAGGATAACCTGCATACGGATTATAGCTCACATATTGAAAGTAATAATCAGGATACTGCCCCCATCCTCCATACGGCTGCCGATGCGCCACTTCCATTACTTGATAAGGATTGTAGTCCTCATAGTTCTCATAGTTCTCATAATCATACTCTTCGAAAACTTCTTCTTCCTCCGCATCCTGGTCGACAACTTCTACGTATACGTTTTGATCATCATAATCGACAATGACGCCTTCAAACACTTGCCCGTCAAGTGCTTCGATGCGCACTTTTTTCTCCACGTGCTCCTTGCAGATGTTGTGCACATTTTCTCGCATATCCTTTAACAGGCTGACAAACTGAATGTCAGCCTGATACAGGTTTTTTTCAGAATCAGACTGCATGGAAACTCCTCCCCTTCTGGTGTTTCTTTATTACCATATACAAGTGCCCATGGGGAGGTTACCAGAATCTAGGCGTGACTAGCCCAATTTATAGAAAGCGGGCAGGTAAAAATGGCAAAAGGCGCTCCGTCTCCCCTTTTTCCACAAAGTCCGCCATCGCTTTTGCAGTGACAGGAGAAAGCAGGATGCCATTGCGAAAATGTCCGCCTGCGATCGACAGTCCTTCCCAGCCAGGAACTGGGCCCAAGAGCGGCTTGCCATCTTGGGTAGCAGGTCGAAGTCCACCCCACGCCTCCAGAAAGGTAGCGGAGTGAAGCGCATGAACATACGGCATGGTCCCTTGCAGGATACTCGCTAAACCTGCCATTGTAACGTCTCGCTGGAAGCCACTCTCATCCTCAGTCGCACCAAGGACAATTTTTCCATCCTTTTTCGGGGTGATGTAGCCTGTCGTTCCGAAAATCACCGTTCGCAATGGAATGCCCACGGAAGAGACGGCTGCAATCTGCCCGCGTACAGGGCGAATCGGCACGGAAACACCAAGCATCTCCATCATCATTCCAACCCACGCTCCTGAGGAAATCACCGTCTGTGCGGCACGCAGTGACCCTGAAGAGGTCTCGATCCCGATCACTTTTCCGCCTTTCACGGCAATGCCGCTTACCACACAGCCTGATAACAGCTTCACTCCTTGCAATTGGCAAGCAGTAGCCAAGGCGCGAAGAAGCATTCGATTGTTGATGTGTCCTTCGTACGGCGAGTAGATGGCCGCTTGCACTTGATCGGTCAGAAGCGGCTCTATTTCCTTCACTTGTGCTGTATTCGAGAGCCAGTGCACAGCATGTCCCGCTTCTTTTTGCCAACGGTACTTGTCAGCGAGCTGCTGGACTTCCTCCTCATTTAACGCGACGGTCAGCAATCCATCCAAGCTTAGCTGTACATCTCCGCCAGTCAATTCTTCCAGCTCTGCTGCCCATTCCGGGTATAGCGCAAGTGACTCCATGCCCAAATCGAGCATCGGTCCAGGTGCTGTGAATTCTTTCAAAGGAGCAAGCATTCCGGCCGCAGCAGAAGACGCCTGTCCTCCCCATTCGCCCTGCTCAACCAAAGTCACGCTCATCCCGCGCCGTGACAGCTCGTATGCCAAGCTCAATCCGATAATTCCTCCACCCACTACCAGACAATCACTCATCTTTTTCTCTCCTCACCATGTTGATTAAATGCGTCTTGAACGTTGCTGTTGTGGCGTGGAGGAAACAGGAGAAAACGCTCAGCTTCTAGGGCCACCCCCTGGGGGATTGACTGCACGACTCCATG